>JBNMPQ010000167.1:0-6527 GCA_051276935.1 Oleispira sp.
CCACCCTCGTGAAGTTGAAGTGACAATAGAAGCGATTCGCAAAGGCTTTCCTGAACGCAGATTAGTGGCGTTATTTCAGCCGCATCGTTATAGCCGTACTCGTGACTTGTATGAGGATTTTGTACGTGTGCTGTCTGAGCCGGATGTTTTATTGTTAATGGATGTTTATCCTGCCGGTGAAAAACCGATTGCAGGTGCTGAAGGCCGAGCTTTATGTCGCAGTATTCGTCAGCGCGGTGCACTGGACCCTGTTTTTATTGAGCGCGACGAAGATATATCGCAAGTATTAAGCAAGGTATTAAAGCCTGGGGATTTATTATTGACTCAAGGTGCGGGTGATATTGGTAGTTTAGCCATTACGCTGACCCAGCAATTACCTAATATTGTTGCTAGCGGTGCTTATATGAAAAGCACCGCAGTGAAAGGCAGTAAATAATATGACGTACACGCTTTCAGTGAATGAAAAAAATGCATTAGGACGAGTTGCGGTATTAATGGGCGGTACCTCGGCAGAGCGACCCGTGTCGTTAAACAGCGGAGCGGCTGTACTCAGTGCGTTATTGGAGTTAGGCGTTGATGCATTTGCAATCGACGTCGGCGAGAACGCTGCAGAGCAAATATCCCAAGCAAAATTTGATCGCGCTTTTATTGCACTCCATGGCCGTGGTGGTGAAGATGGCACGATGCAGGGTTTATTAGAATTATTAAATAAACCGTATACCGGCAGTGGCGTGATGGCATCCGCGTTAGGAATGGATAAGTGGCGAACCAAACTAGTCTGGGATGCTTGTGATATTGCAACACCTAAAGCGTTTGTCTTAGAAAAAGACAGTGATTGGGATTCTATTATGCAAGCCCTAGGCGGGTTGGCGATGGTGAAACCCGCACGAGAAGGTTCCAGTATTGGTATGCGTAAAGTGCACAGCAGTGAAGGCTTGGCCGATAGCTATGCGTTTGCTTCTCAGCATGATGATCTTGTGATTGCGGAGCAGTATGTTGAAGGTCGTGAATTTACCGTAGCGATTCTGGGTGATGAGGCATTGCCCGCGATTCAGTTAGTAACGACTCATGATTTTTATGATTTTGATGCGAAGTACAAAGCCAACGATACTCAATATTTACTACCTTCTGGTTTACCCGATTACGCGGAAGGCGAGTTGCATAAAATGTCGCTAAAAGCGTTTAAGTTAGTTGGTTGCTCAGGTTGGGGTCGAGTGGATGCTATGCAAGACGAAGACGGTAATTTCTGGTTGTTGGAAGTGAATACTAGCCCAGGTATGACAGATCATTCGTTAGTGCCTATGGCGGCTAAAGCGGGAGGGTTATCCTTCCCTGCATTAGTGGTGAATATTTTGCAACAGACACTCTAGTAGGTATTAAAAGATGTTTGTTAGCTCAATGAAAGACCAAGCGAATAAGTCGAATAAGAACAGGGAAAAGGCTGATAAAACGAAGCGTAAATCGCAGCAGATTTCATCGGCACGAGCAACTGAGAATAAAGGGGCAACTCGATTAAAAACGAAAACGCCTTTTTCTTTTACTCGAACAGCAGCCTTAATACCGTTGTGGTTTGTACAGTCGGTATTTGTTGTGTCGTTGTTGGTACTAGCAGGTTGGAGTTTGCAGCAAGTGCGTTGGGGCTGGCCAGTTGAGCAAGTTGAGATTGAAGGTGAGTTTCGTTTTTGGGAAGCAGAAGAATTAGCAAAAAAATTGTTATGGGTTAAGGAGCAAAACTTCTTCTCTCTTGATGTGCATCAGGTCAAAGCGGTAGTCGAACAGCTGGCATTAATCAAAAGCGTTCAAGTAAAAAAGATTTGGCCAGATACGTTGTTGGTTAAATTTAAAGAGGATATTCCGGTTGCTGTGTGGAACCAGAAAACATTGTTGAATCCTCAAGGTGAGGAATTAATTTTATCCCAGAATTTTGATCAAAAAAGGTTGCCAAAACTATTTGGCCCTAAGAAAGAAACTGAGCAAGTAATGCGACAGTTTCAGCGCTTTCAGTCGCGTTTGTTGTCTGCGGATGCGGCCATTGTGAGTTTAACCATGAATACGGTAGGAAGCTGGCAAGTAGAATTGGCAAACGGTTGGATGATTCACTTAGGTCGTCAGCAGTTGGAGCAACGTTTAGAACGTTTAATAGAATTACTTAAAATACTGCCACAAGAAAAAGTAGCAGTTGTTGATCTTAGATACGGAAAAGGGGCCGCTATTAAATGGCTGTCTGTTTAGGAGTAAGACCATGAGTCAAGGGCCGCAAAAAAACATGCTGGTTGGACTGGATATCGGAACGTCCAAAGTTGTCGCCATCGTCGGTGAAATGACAGCGGAAGGTGGTGTTGAAATTGTCGGTTTAGGTTCACACCCAAGCCGAGGGATGAAAAAAGGTGTCGTGGTTAATATTGAATCCACTGTGCAATCTATTCAGCGCGCAATAGAAGAAGCCGAGTTGATGGCGGGTTGCCGTATTCACTCTGTTTATGCGGGTATTGCGGGAAGCCATATTCAATCGATGAATTCTCATGGCATGGTTGCCATTAAAGACCGTGAAGTAACGTACGGTGATATTGAACGCGTTATCGAGGCGGCAAAAGCAGTTCGCTTGCCTGGTGAAAATCGTATTCTACATGTGCTGCCACAAGAATATTCGATCGATACACAAGAAGGTATTAAAGAGCCTATTGGAATGTCTGGCGTGCGTTTAGAAGCCAAAGTTCACATGGTAACAAGTGCTACAAACGCTGCGCAAAATATTGAGCGTTGCATTCAGCGTTGTGGTTTAGAGACAGATGATATTATTTTAGAGCAGCTAGCTTCGAGCTATGCCGTGTTAACGGAAGATGAAAAAGAATTAGGAGTATGTCTTGTTGATATTGGTGGTGGCACAACTGATATTGCTATCTTTACTGACGGTTCAATTCGTCACACTGCCGTAATTCCTATTGCTGGAGATCAGGTTACGAATGACATTGCGATGGCATTACGGACACCGACTCAGCATGCAGAAGAAATCAAAATTAAATACGCTTGCGCATTAACGCAGCTGGCGAAAGAAGATGAAACGATTAAGGTTCCAAGTGTCGGCGATCGACCGGCAAGGGATTTATCTCGCATGGCTTTAGCAGAAGTTGTTGAGCCTCGATACGACGAATTATTCACGTTAATCCAAGCGGAATTACGTCGTAGCGGTTATGAAGAATTGGTTGCTGCGGGTATCGTTTTAACGGGTGGCACATCAAAAATGGAAGGCGTTGTTGAGTTGGCGGAAGAAATTTTCCACATGCCAGTGAGATTAGCCAAGCCGATTGGCGTTTCGGGTTTGGTTGATGTGATCAATAATCCTATTTATGCAACAGCTGTTGGCCTCTTGTTATACGCCGCAATGCAACAAAATGACCCAATTAAAACAAATAACCGAGAAGAAGTACCTTTAGACTTCTTTTCACGCGTAAAACATTGGATTCAAAACAATTTTTAATATTAAATAGTGGTGCGCATTGCGCAACTCAGCAAAGGAGAAGGAGCTATGTCTCAGCAACGGGATGGGGATATGTTCGAATTAGCAGATGAACCACAGCAAAATGCAGTCATTAAAGTTATCGGTGTCGGTGGCGGTGGCGGTAATGCTGTGCAGCACATGGTCGTTAATAATATTGAAGGCGTTGAATTTATCTGCGCTAACACAGATTCGCAAGCACTACGTAAAGTAGAAGCTCGTTCTGTTATTCAATTGGGCGGCGCTGTTACAAAAGGTTTAGGTGCTGGGGCGAATCCTGAAGTAGGACGCCAAGCAGCAATGGAAGATCGTGAACGTATCGCTGAGGCAATCAGTGGCGCGGATATGATATTCATTACAGCAGGTATGGGTGGTGGTACTGGAACCGGTGGCGCACCTGTGGTTGCAGAAGTGGCGAAAGAGTTAGGCATTTTAACCGTAGCGGTTGTGACTAAGCCATTTCCATTTGAAGGCAAGAAACGTGCATTAATTGCTGAGCAAGGATTAGCTCAGTTGGCTGAGAGCGTTGATTCCTTAATTACAATACCTAATGAAAAGCTCTTGAGTGTATTGGGTAAAAACAGCAGTTTGTTAGATGCTTTTAGTGCGGCAAACGATGTATTGCTGGGTGCAGTGCAAGGTATTGCTGATTTGATTATGCGTCCAGGTATGATCAACGTGGATTTCGCCGATGTGCGCACCGTAATGTCTGAAATGGGTCAAGCCATGATGGGCACGGGTTCAGCAACCGGTGATAATCGTGCACGTGAAGCAGCAGAAATGGCCATTGGCAGTCCTTTATTGGAAGACGTCGATTTACAAGGTGCTCGTGGTATCTTGGTGAATGTGACGGCTGGCTTGGATCTTACTTTGGGTGAGTTTACTGAAGTTGGCCAAGTGATTGAAGAGTTTGCCTCTGAGCATGCAACGGTTGTTATTGGTACAGTAATTGATCACGATTTAGTCGATGAGTTAAAAGTGACGGTTGTTGCAACAGGCCTTGGAATTAAACCTTCTGCGGCTGAAAAGCCTAAGAAAGTGGTTGATAATACAGCCGCATCAGAGCCTGTGAGAAAAGCACCGACAACAGTGGCAGATTATGCTGAATTAGATAAACCTGCTCATATTCGTAATCAAGCTGCAAAAGCACTATCGCCTCGGGCAGAAAATGCTAAAGAGAAGGATATGGACTATTTGGACATACCCGCTTTCTTACGTCGTCAAGCTGATTAACGAATCGTTACTGGCGCGCTCATGTATAATTGTTATAATGAGCCGTTAGTAATAATAATTAATTAGTTTTAATCAACAATATTGGTAAATCGACATGATTCGTCAGCGAACACTCAAAAATACAATCCGCGCAACCGGAGTTGGTCTGCACTCAGGTGAAAAAGTATATCTGACGCTTAAACCTGCCCCTGTCGATCACGGTATTGTATTCCGACGCGTTGACCTTGAACCTATTGTTGATATTCAGGCAAAAGCGACCAACGTGGGTGAAACCACAATGTCGACTACTTTAGTTCAAGACGGTGTTCGTGTTGATACCGTCGAGCATCTGTTATCTGCCATGGCAGGTTTAGGTATTGATAACGCGATTGTTGAATTGAGTGCACAAGAAGTTCCGATTATGGATGGCAGCGCGGGTCCATTCGTTTTCCTGATTCAATCAGCGGGTATTGCTGAACAGTCTAAAGCGAAGCGTTTTATTCGTATTAAGAAAAAAGTAGAAGTGCGTGAAGGTGATAAAGTCGCCTCTTTTGTACCTTATAACGGTTTTAAAGTTACCTTTGAAATCGAATTTGATCATCCTGCTTTTAAACAAAGTGCACAAAAAGCAAGCTTAGACTTCTCATCAACTTCTTTTGTAAAAGAAGTAAGTCGTGCTCGTACTTTCGGTTTCATGAAAGATATTGAGTTTTTACGCTCTAAAAACCTAGCGTTAGGTGGCAGTGTTAATAACGCCATTGTCGTTGATGAATATCGCGTACTGAACGAAGACGGTTTACGCTATGAAGATGAGTTTGTAAAACACAAAATTTTGGATGCAGTAGGTGATTTATACCTGCTGGGTCACAGTCTTATGGGTGAATTTGTTGGCTTTAAGTCAGGACACGGTTTGAATAACAAACTATTGCGTGAACTTGAGTTACAAACTGATGCATGGGAATTTGTAGAATACGAAGAAGAAAATGCGCCTATCTCTTACACTAAGCCTGTAGCGGCTATCTAGGAGTGCACCGTTTTGGTACGGTAGCGTATTAGATACAGTTGTTAACTTATTGAAAAGTTAAGAAATTTTGTGATTTTCAAAATAAAGGCCATACTTACTATGGCCTTTGTTATTTTTGGATACCTATACTAACAGCCATGAATATTATTATCGTCGGTAAACGGCATGGACAATCGAAGACATATTCACTAGGACCTGTAGCTCGTTTTTTGCTGCTTACGTCTATCTGTGTGTTGCCGTTTGCTATGGGCGCGACGGGGTATTTATTAGCTGCACATCTAGCGGATAAAGGGCTATTAGATCCTGTTGCTGCAAAGGCATGGGAAAAAGATTTAGATGATCAGCGTCAAGAATTACAGGAAATTCGTCAGCATGCTGATCAAGAGCTCGATGGTTTAACCCTTCGCTTAGCTGAATTGCAAGCCAAGTTATTACGCATTGATGCACTCGGCGAACGATTAATAGATATCACCAAAATTAATGGTGATGAATTCGATTTTTCCTCAGCCCCTGCTGTGGGTGGCCCAGGCACGCTGGGTGAAACTTACCAAGCGCCCGAAATTCAATCTGTCTTAGATAAATTAGCCTCACGAATTGACCGACGTGAACAGCAGCTAGAAGTTCTCGATGATCTGCTTTTAGCCAACAAAATTAAAACAGATACCTTCGTTGCAGGTCGTCCTATCAAACGAGGCTGGATGTCATCTCGTTATGGTAAGCGTACTGATCCTTTTAATGGTCGCTTAGCTTGGCATGCGGGAGTGGATTTCGCGGGTAAGCAAGGGTCTGATGTAA
>JBNMPQ010000168.1:0-6496 GCA_051276935.1 Oleispira sp.
TATTGCTCGGTAGGAAATCACCTAGCCTTTGCTAAGAAACCTGATCGTGAAAATATGGCCACAAGATTCAGTGAAGCGCTTATTCAGTTTAAAAAGACGTCTGAATATCAAGAAATTTTAAGTAAGTATGGCATGGGGGGTTAGTTTCTAACGCTCTCTTTTTTAACTCTAATGGACAGTATTTATTAACTCTGAGTCTACACTTTCAAGGGGTGATTTAATGTAAATATTTGCGATGTGAATTAATAATAAAAGCCAGCGAGTATTGGATTAGGATTAATATTTACCGCTTTACATACTTTATTACTTATTAATGATTTTTATGTTTAAATTGGTCAATCGATGTATTCTTCATCATGAATTTGATACGGTTATCCGAGGTAGCTGTATCGCACCCGTCTATCCCACTTGTTCACTTTGACTTCCTCTGGTGCGCCCGATTCTATCCGCTGGCCATTCTCTTAAATAAAATAAATTATGATTCAGAAAGCTATAAAAAACCAGCGTCGAATTGCATAAATTATGCACTTAAATTATGGAACCGATAATCAGTAAGAATAAGTTGCTTTAGCCAAAGAATCCGAACTTTGGCGTATTTCTGATGATGGCTGCACGCTCAATACTCGAATTTTAGATAAACATTTCAATTTTTCTATTAATATTTTCGCTTGTGCGCTTTACGACGTTCTCTTAACTAGCGTGTGACATTGCTGAAGCCCGTATTATTTTAGCGCCGAGCAGTACAACTCGATTACCTGTGATGAGATCAGGGCGTGGAAAAAGAAAGTAGGTACATTAGCAGAGCCATTTTCGTTGTTGTTTAAATAGCCAACCCTGGGCCCGTGTCCGTGACATTGAGTTAAGAATGAAACACTTTGATTTAGCATCATTAAAAAAAGTGTCGGTTAAAATTCAACAGTACCTAAAACAGTTGGATGGCGCTTTAATCATTATTGACGATATGCGCATGGGCAAAGAAAAAACATTCGTTTTCGGCCTCTGGGTATTGAGAGTCATCGCATCAATACGCGGATAATTACTAATCAATGACCGGGAATTTTGGGTCAGCGTGCGGATCAGATACAAGTGAGTGTCAAAAATATTAATGTTAAAGCACTACTCAATAAAACTCAGGCCAGCGATTTTGGCCAGTTGGTTAATTTCCCCATCATCAACACCTATGGCAGTCAAATTTCATTACCCAGTTTAGCCCTCTCGAATTAAATAGCAGTTTAAGCGTTCATGGCGATCTTGATAATAGCAAAACATCGTAGTCTGAACTTATTAACGATCTTAAATTGAATATGATGCCTAAACTGTTAAAACAGTATTCTGAATTAGACTTCGATTTTGAAGGTCAAGCGAAAGGTGTGGCTAAAAAAGGTAAGTCGATGAGGCAAGGCTTTTTAATTGGGTTGTTTGGAATATTTGTTATTCTTAGCTTTTAGTTTAAAGTTATCTAAAACCAACCATGTTAATGCTTGCCATCTCATTAGCGTCTATCAAAGTGGTATGGGGATAGTTTTTATAAGGCCATTCTTTGAGTGTGCCAAGCATGATGGCATTTTTTTCGTCAGCGAAATTGTAGTGAATGATCCATATTACTGGTGCATATAATCGCTATCATGTTGATGAAGGAAATGAAATCTATAATGCCGTTGTGCTGGCGAGTCGTGAGCGCGTTAAAGCCGTTTTATTACCTCACTTATCGCTGCGGTTTTATTCTTTTTATGTAATTCTATCGGATCTTGGTCTGACATGGCTTCATAGGCGAACTGTTAGGATATGGGCGAGGTCCGAAAAATAGGGCATGCTTTTGATTTTTAGAAAACTTAAGGCATGGCTGGTTCAGAATAAGGCAATAGGCCAAATGCTTGCACTAATAGGGTACGCAAGCTCTCATCAAATGTCTCTGGTTCATTACAAGTATTATTAATGCGAACTTGTATGCGCTGATCATCAAATATCGTTTTTAGAGTTAATGCAACAGGCTTTTGATAAGGAGAAATAGGAAAATGAAGTGTTAATATCTTTGTCCCAGTTTTCATCCAAATTGTTTCAATATTATTAATATGGGATGAATTTCCCACAATTTTTACTTGATAGTTGAAGCGAGTACGGTCAAAAAAATAATAAGATCGCAACTCAATTATGACCTTTTAAATATCCAAGGGCTAGTAACAATAGTGCAATAGGTATTTGGTGTATTGGTTACTTTAGAGAAGTTGCTATCGATTAAATTATGGGCATGGGTTCTCCTTTCTTGAACTGCTTGTCAAGTTTAATATCATTCTGATCTAAGCTTTTTAAATTCAAATTAGGGTAGGAAAAGTTGTTTTAAAAATAGATTTCAGTAGCTTTAGGTTTTTTTAATTCAGCTTGTGCTGATGTTGTTGCACCAATAAAATCAATAGTTAATATTAAAGTGTTAATTCTCATTTTTGATATTTCTTTATTAACAATCCAGTGAAGATAAAGCATGTTGTCAGATAAATAGAAATCACTGCTAAGTAAAAGTATTAATTTACTCCTAAATATTAATGATCATTTATCGTATTTTTTTGTATGACTCCTGATCGTATATTGTCTTTAATTATTTTTTAGATGCTGAAATAGTATTATTAATATCTTATTATAATGTGAGGTATTTTTTTAATTTTATATTATTTTTATTTAAACTATGCTCGTCTAAAAGTCAATGCTCAGTAACTTCGTCTTTACCAAAAAAATAAGGGGTTATTACATAATCATCAGCTGAATAATTTATCAGCGAACTCGCTTTAAATTTCACATAGGTTACGAATTTATGTGCAGTTTTGAGTGCAGCTTAAACTTTTCTGGAAGCTGCGTTAACTCAAGTTTATATCTTGCAAAGAAGTTTCTGGTCGCATTTTCTCATGTCCATTAATCTGGAGTTGATGCTTTTATTGTTTGCTTTGATAAAGAATTGAGAGAATTTATAATCTATTGAGAAAGTCGTGAGGGTGCATGCCTATGCTTTCTACAGCTAGATACACCGAACGTTATTGTATTCATTTCATTGGTTCATTCTTCTTATTTCAGTTTAATAGGAGATTCTTTTATGCATTCGAGCACTCAGATAATAATATCGACACTGGATGTGATCCCACTGACATGAGTATCTTTTAGTCCTTTACCTGAAATCTACTTCCATCGATATAGGATAGTGCGGAACTGCGATTAAACCTAAATGAGATCAGTAATGGTCTTTAATCATGCATATGTGCTGTTCCCTGGACCAAAATATTTTTTAAAAATAGGTTTTTTTGGAAAGACAAGTGAGGTGCTTTTAATACGAATATTTCTTGTTACTGATTTTTATTTGGGAAAAAATTTATTTAATAGAAAAGCACCGTAAGTCTATATTGAGTAATATTTATGCTCACTTCTCAATTATTATTTGTATCCTGTTATTAATGGTCATTATATTGTTATTAAAAGTAATTAATGTTAATTGTTTATCACCTCAACTTCTTTTAGAGTATTAAGCATAATTAGCCGAGAGCGATTAATAAAAAATTAATGCCGTTCGTATTGATTGGCAAATAATAATTCCATGATGAGAAAGAAGGCATTAGTAGTCATTAAAACGTAAGCGGATGCCTAAGCCCAATAACCGTGTGAGTAGTTAATAATGAGCCAATCTATACCAAATAAGTATTTTCCAAAGTTATTAGAGCCACTAGACTTAGGCTTCACGCAATTAAAAAACCGTGTTTTGATGGGGTCAATGCATACCGGCCTCGAAGAAATGGATGGCGGTTTAGAGCGTATGGCAGCATTCTTCTCTGAGCGTGCTCGTGGGGGTGTTGGTATGATTGTAACCGGTGGTTTTGGCCCAAGCGCTGAAGCGGCAACACACCCTCATACAAAACTCGTTAACAGTAATGAAGAGGCGTTAAAGCATCAGGTTATCACTGATGCGGTTCACGCTGAAAACAGCAAGATTTGTATGCAGATTTTGCATACAGGTCGCTATGCGTTTAACCCTAACTTAGTTGCCCCTTCAGCCGTACAAGCTCCGATAAATCCGTTTGTTCCAAAAGAGTTAGATAATGACGGCATTGAAAAACAAATAAACGATATTGTTCAATTGGCTAAATACGCGCAAGTCGGCGGTTACGACGGTGTTGAAATAATGGGCTCAGAAGGTTATTTTATTAACCAATTCTTAGTCAAGCGTACAAACCATCGTGAAGATGAATGGGGTGGCGAATACGAAAACCGCATGCGTTTAGCGGTCGAAGTCGTTCGTCGTACTCGTGAAGCGGTGGGTGAGAAATTCATCATTATTTATCGTCTATCCATGTTGGATTTGGTGGAAGGCGGCAGCAATTACGAAGAAGTCCTGCAGCTAGGTAAGGCGATCGAAAAAGCCGGCGCCACGATTATTAATACGGGTGTTGGTTGGCACGAAGCGCGTATTCCAACGATTGCAACTAAAGTGCCTCGCGCTGCTTTTACTTGGGTAACCGCTAAATTCCGCAAAGAGCTTTCAATTCCGTGTATTACGTCTAACCGAATTAATACACCCGAAGTGGCTGAAGAAGTATTACAACGTGGTGATGCCGACATTATTTCTATGGCGCGTCCTTTCTTGGCTGATCCATTGTTTGTTGAAAAAGCAGCGGCGGGTAAGAGTGACGAAATTAATACGTGTATTGGTTGTAACCAAGCCTGTTTGGATCACGTATTCAGCGGCAAGCTAACCAGCTGTTTAGTGAACCCTCGTGCATGCCATGAAACAGAAATCATTATTTCTGATGTTGATGCCAGTAAGAAAAAGAAATTAGCGGTTATTGGAGCAGGACCTGCGGGTTTGTCGTTTGCAACGATCGCAGCGGGCCGTGGTCATGACGTGACCTTGTTTGATTCTGCCAATGAAATTGGTGGTCAGTTTAACATTGCCAAGCAGGTTCCGGGTAAAGAAGAGTTTTTTGAAACCATCCGTTACTTTGGTAAGCAGATTGAATTGACGGGCGTAAACCTGCAGTTAAATACGCGTGTGAGCGCCGAAGATTTAAATGAAGGTGACTATGACGAAATCATTTTAGCCACCGGTATTGCACCACGTTTACCTGACATTGAAGGTATTGAGCATGGTATGGTCTTGAATTATCTTGATGTGTTAAGACATAAGAAACCTGTAGGTAAAAAAGTAGCAGTGATCGGCGCTGGCGGTATCGGTTTTGATGTTTCTGAATACTTATGTCACCAAGGTGTTGCGACGAGCCAAAATATTCCTGCCTTTATGAAAGAGTGGGGCGTTGATATGACGTTGCAAGCACGTGGTGGTATCGAAGGCGTAGTCGCTGAAGTTTCTCCCTCGGCCCGCGAAGTATTTTTACTGCAGCGTAAGTCATCTAAGGTTGGCGCTAAGTTAGGTAAAACGACAGGCTGGATCCATCGTACTGGTCTTAAAAATAAAGGCGTGCACATGATTGCAGGTTGCACCTACGACAAGATTGACGATCAAGGCTTGCATATGACGGTTGATGGTACTGAAAAGTTACTTGATGTTGATAACGTGATTATTTGTGCGGGCCAAGACCCCATGCGTGAGTTAGTTGAAGGTTTGAATAAACCTTATCATTTAATTGGCGGTGCTGATGTGGCCGCTGAACTTGATGCTAAGCGTGCGATTGATCAAGGTACGCGTTTAGCGGCTGCGATTTAATTAATAAGATAAAAGCTCAAAGAAAAAAACGCTGTTAATACAGCGTTTTAAAAAAAGGCCCTAAAGAAATTTAGGGCTTCTCATTTCTAACAGACCTAGAACGAATAAGTTAACCCTAAGGTTACATTTCGCCCGATAACTGGGCTATATTCTTTCAAATAACTAACGTGGTTACGACCAAACTCATCCATCAAATTATGCGCCTTAAGATAAAGCTGCATAGAAGATTTCGATAATGGTTGGGTATAGGCCGCATAAAAATTAACGACCGAATAATCTGCAGTAGTGCTTTCGTTATCAGCAACCGCGGTTTGTTCAGCGTAATACTTAACATCCGTGGTGACCTTCCAGTTATTAGCCTGCCATTTAATGCCACTGCTTGTGGTGACGGGTGGAGTTCGAGGTAGGTTTTTATTAGCACCTTCCTTTAAACGTGCCTGTACAAAGTCAGCTTGTAGAAACCACTGTAAATTATCATTCACATGGTAATCAAACTGCCATTCAGTGCCTACAAACCAAGCATCTTCTTGCTCGTTGCGATATACGGGATTGCCATGAAAGGGGTCCGCCATACTTTTAAGGTCATTATAAATATAACCATCGAAGTCATAATAATAAGCCGTACCTTGCAATTGATAGTCTAGTTCTTCGTACGTCCATGTTAAGTCTAAGCTATAAGCCGTCTCAATATTCAAGTCTGGATTATCCAATTGGAAGCTGAACGTGGCATGGTGATCACCATTCCAATACAATTCATCCGCTACTGGAGCTCGCTGAGAGCGTGAGGCACTAATACCA
>JBNMPQ010000169.1:0-6475 GCA_051276935.1 Oleispira sp.
TTAAGCTTTTACCTACATTTAAATCGATTGTATTAAAATCAGTAGATTTTGGATCAGTAGCGCTTAGATCAATGGAGGCTACATCATTATGATCAGTCATTAAAATAACCCCATTTGATTATTATCATCGGTTTTCATATCTGTTTTCTGGGCTAATTTTTCGTCTGATTTTCTATCTAATTTCTTATGGCTATCAGCCGCACGGGGTTGGCTTAAAGATTCATCCCCCAGCAACCAATTCCGCCACTTATCTAATTGGGCTTTTTCTGGGCGAGTAAAAAAAACGCCCTCACCATCAGATTTTCCGTTCATGCCACGCAAGAAGAAATAATACACTCCACCAAAATGCGTTTCATAATCATAATCAGGGATACGACGACTCAGGTATTGATCAACCGCAATACTGTAAATCCAATACTGTAAATCGTATTGATGATGTTCCATCGCATCGATTAACGCCGCTGGTTGATAATCACTGATCTGGTCACCGAGATAATTCGACTTATAATCCGCCACATAATACCGTCCGTCATGACGGAATATTAAATCGATAAACCCTTTCAGCTGGCCTCGCATAGGTTCAAAAGCTAGGCGACGTCCGTCTAATAACGGCATAACACCTGAAGCACGAATCTCGGTCATTGGCAGATAGAATTCCATTTCAACCAGGCGATTACTCTCACTAATATCCGCTAAACAACATTCAGCGTCTACTAGGGGCTGATCTACAACCTGTCGCATCCAATCCTTCAACATGGCCGAAAAATCTTCATCAATGCCATAGAACTTTAATTGATTGCCAATCTGTTCTTCTAACTGCTCACCATCAACAAAATCCCAATTTTCCAGAATACCGTGCAAGCAGGTTCCAGGGGTTGCGCCTTTGGGGAAATCAAACGGTGTTAGTTTTGTTTCTAACTCTAAGCTTTCTAGAGGTTCAGCCTCTTCAGTATTATAATTTTGATAGTCAGAGTTATCTTCTGTATTCAGAGCCGATGTTAAAATTTCAGCTTCGCTATCAAATTGACTGCCCGAATCAAGCACAATATCGCTGCTATGACTGCTATCGATATGAGCATGTTCAGCATCGGCTTTGTTATCTAACTGGGCCAGCTGGCTATAACTGGTTAAGCGCCAGTTATCCCAAACCTTGCCGTTAAATTTAGCCAAGGTTAATGGTGCAGTATCTTTGGCTATTTCTGTTTTGATGGCAGGAATACTCTCCATCTCCGTTAACCAGTCAACGTAATAATTCAGTGATAATTTACCTTCATCAATCACGTCACTAAAGCGCTCTCTTAAACCATCAATACTGACCGATTCTTGCTCTAACAAATAACCAATGGCTGAATTCATCAGCAAGCCTTTAGGCCCACCCTTCAATTGCTTTACAACATTCTCAAGCTGCACAAAGCACGCTTGCTCAGCACGAGTTAACGCTACGTATAATAGTCGCATGGCTTCAGCACGGACTTCTGCAACATGCTTTTTCTTAGCCTCTGAGTCCGCTTTCGTATTGATGGTTAAGACTGATTTTTTTCCTGAATTATCAGATTCTTTTTCAGTATGATAAACCGCATCAAACTTTACTGAATTATTATCTTCATCCCAACAAAAAGGTAAAAAGACCACCGGATACTGCAAACCTTTGCTCTTATGAATGGTGACAATTTGCACCAAGTTTGCATCACTTTCTAAACGAATCTGCTGCTCTTCTGATTGATTCAATAAGGCATTTTGACAGCGCTCAGAATACCAACGTAATAAGGTTAATAACCCTTTACCGTCGGTATTATAAAAACCCGATTGAATACCCAATTCACGACTGGCCTGTTGCAGTACTTCACCTAGGTGTAAAAAATTGGTGAGCTTACGTTCGCCATCGGCTTGTTTGCGCAAACGAACGGCCAAAGGTTCTGCATCAGCTTCATTATTATAGTTAATGTCACCACCCGGCTTCATTTCTAACCAAGACATAATGAATGCCATGACGCCACGCTGATTAAACCGTTCACGCAATTGATATAACTGGGCCAGCTCAGTTTCCCAATACGCTTCATCATCCAATAACGAGGCTAAATAATGCGCGTCATAATCTAAGCTCTCACACGCCAATGCATTACGTAAAAGTCGCTCATTTTGGGGATCGGCAATGGCACTTAACCAGCGTAATAGATCTCGCGCTTCGGTTGAATTTAACACGCTATCCCGAGATAAAAACACACTATTAATGCCTATCTGCTTTAAATTATCTTTTACCAGCTTAGCTTGCTTACGATTATGTACCAGAACGGCAATATCACCGGAGCTAATAGCTTTAGAGCATTCGTCTGAGTTTTTTTCTTGAGCGCTTTCTGAAGAATTCAAACAGCCTTTCAGTAATAATTGCTGAATACTCTTCGCGCACATTTCAGCGGCGTTATAACGACCATGGTCACGATTAGTGCCTTCTGAATTTAATAATAAGTGCAGTGGAGCGCATTTCTGTTGGCCACGATAATGAAAGAAGCCTTTGTCTGATTTACCTGACGCTAATACTGACTGAAACTCAATTTTACCCGGCAATACAAAAGGCTCATTATGGCGCGCAAACAGCTCATTGGTCGCGGAGACAAGATCAGTATGGCTACGCCAATTTTTGTTTAACGTAAAACGACGCTCTTCGCTTAGTGACTGACCCGCTTGCAGATACGTAAAAATATCAGCACCGCGAAAACTGTAAATCGCCTGTTTAGGATCGCCAATCATATACAGACCCGAACGGTCTTCTTGGCTGTAGACCTGATTAAAAATTTCATACTGCAAGCTGTCGGTATCTTGAAACTCATCGATCATGGCAAAAGGATATTGCTGGCGAATGTGTTCAGCCAATGCCTCACCATGAGAACCGCGTAAAGCATTTGCTAACAAACGTAATAAATCATCAGGATTCATTAAATTCGCTTGCTCCATAGAGGCCCAAAATTTAATTTTTACCTGAGCCAACATGTGATGGGGCAATACCGCCGTCATCTGTTCACAGTCACTGGCGAGCTGATCAATCAAGCGAAATGCTTGATGCTCTGGCGCTTCGCCTTTTTTAGTTTTAATAAATAGGTTTTCTTGGCCAAGCTCTAACACATCTTTCGGAACTTTTCCTACAAAGCGAGGACCGGTAGAAGTCGCAGAAGAAGAAAAGAAGGCTTTTGCCGCCGCAATACGTTTAGGTCGGGTAGACTTAGAGAAGCTGCGTTTATCAACACCTGAATTCTCAATCAAATCATTCAGATCTTGCGCGGTTAATTCTTGCCAAACGTGCACGGCCGCGTCATAACTTGATTTAGCCTTTAACCATGCACCCGAGAAGTCTAAATTCGATTTGGCTTTGGGTAATAATTCTATATCGTCTTGCTGCAACCAGCCTCGTACTTTCCAGAATACATCCTCTGGGCTTGAGACCTGCCCCAATAATACTGTTAGTTGCTCTTGATCCATGGGATAAGCAAGTTCACGCCAATAATCTTGCGCCGCACCGCGTAAATACTCCTGTGCGTCTAAAATCATTTCTGATTCAAAACCCACCCCACTATCAAAAGCGAACTGTTTTAATATGCGTTGGCAGAATCCATGAATAGTAAAAACAGACGATTCATCCATTTGCGATAAGTTAGCTTGCAACCAGTCGGTGAGAGACAGTTTATCTTGCTGATCTTCACTGTAAAAATTAGCCTGAGTGCGAAAGATTAAATCTTTCACCTCATCATCGACTGCACTTTCTAGGTCTTGAGCAAGACGCAATATATCTTCATACAGCTCTCGTATACGATCACGAATACGGCCACGTAATTCTTCCGTCGCAGCACGCGTAAAAGTCACCACTAAAATACGATCGACAGGCTTCAAACCTAAAGAGTGATCACCTAATAAAACACGAAGATACAAGTTAGCAATGGTATAGGTTTTGCCCGTACCGGCACTGGCTTCAATCAGACTTTTTCCCAGAAGAGGAAAGCTATCGGTTTGTAATATTTTCATTATTCGCTCTCCTTGCTTTTTTCTTCTTCACTGACTTTATGTTCCAGTAAGGGTGCTAACAAACTTTGCCACAAATTTTCTTGTGCCGATAAAAATCCAACATAATCTTTTTCAATGATTTGAGCGAAGCAGCGCTGCACAAACTCATCATTCAGTTCACTGAATTCACTGTCTAAGGCTTTATCTAAAATACCTGCTTGTTTTTCAATATCAGTGGTTAAATAACTAAAAGCCAACTGTAAGAAAAAGGGTTGCGGTATGCGATAGCATTGACTCATAAACTCAATTAAGGCGAGTAAATAGTTCTGAGCCATCTCTGCATTAACTGGTGTAAATTCACACTTATCAATTTCGCCTTCTTTATTAATGCCTAGACCTATACTGTTGCCCATTGAGATACCCGTAGCACAAGCAAATAAATGTTCTAACCACAGATTAATAATTTGTTTTGCCTTAAAACCGCCACTGCGAAAATGGAAAACTTGCTGCTGGCCACTTTTATTACTGCTATTTGAATTACTGCCCTCGTGACTAATTAAGTGCTCTAGCTGACCACTCAACTGATATTCTTCAAGGGTTACACTATCGCTTTGAGGTGGCATCTTGCCAATGTCGGGCAGCGTATTACCCACCTGTTCAATTAAGGGCGCTATTTTATGTTCACTTTGAGTTAACACATACTCGGCAAAGCCTGCCGCTGGTAAGTTACCCAAAGATTTCTGTTGTTGTTTAAAGACTTCTTCTCGCCCTTCTAAATGCGTTGTTAATAACGCCTCATTCAATAGATACGTTTGTAGACTATCAAGCGCAAAAGGCTCATCAACTTCGGTTTCGTCCCAATACTGAGTAAGATTCACTTTCAATCGACGCTGCATAAAAAACTTACTGGGATTAATCAGGCATTGCTTAATATCATCTAATTCAGGATAAAGACGAATGCTATCGTCTCGGTCGTCCAGCAAAGGCTTCGTCACAAAAGCGCTATGGTCAGACGATTTCGCGGCTGTCAAAGAAGCATTATTCGCTAGCTCATTACTCGTGATAGCGACCTGCTGCCAAAGTTTTTGATAACTCAATACCTGTGCACTTGAATTTTGTTCACCCGACACTGAGTCATCTTTTTGAGCCGTAAAATATTGCGCATTAAAAGGCTGTAATAACTGCTCTCTAATTAAATGTTGCCTGATGTGCTTTTCACTGTTTTTATGAGGCAAAGATTCATCGCCCTCGACGACATAACCATTGGCAATATAATCGATCAATTCGCTGACCAATACACAAGGTTGCAGTTCATTATTCTCGCGGCTATCACGGCCACGGTAACTGATATACAGTTTATTCTGCGCAGCAATCACCGCTTCTAAAAACAAATAGCGGTCATCTTCTCGACGAGAACGATCGCCACGGCGATAAGCCCCTTGCGCCATCAGATCAAAACCTTGCGGTGGCACTCGCCTAGGATAATCTTCGTCGTTCATTCCGAGCATGCAAACTATCTTAAAAGGAATGCTGCGCATGGGCATTAACGTACAAAAATTGACTGGCCCCGCAAGAAAACGCTGCCAACCGACTTGCTTGGTTAAACACCCTGTTAGATATTGCAAAATCACGCCATGGCTTAAACCTTCATCAAACGCCGCCAGTTCTAATTCTTGCTGCCAACGTTGAATTTGATCGCGTATTTTTTGCAAGACGAGTTGATCATTTAAACCCTGATCATCTTGAGCTTGGGCTGGATAAAAATCGCCGATTAAGCGTAATAACACCTCTTGCCACTGTTCATGACTTAAGAAATTTTCTGCCGATTTTTGTTGATGCAGTATTTGATACCACTGGCTCAGCTGATCAACGAATGCCATCAGTTTGCCCAACAGCTCGCCTTGGCTACCCATAACCCCCGATACTGGCCAATACTGATCGATCGCATGGCCATTATCAGGCATCACCAACCCTAACAATAATTGCTGTAATCCCTTGAACCAACTGTTGTCATCCCAGCTCGGTAAACCTAAATCGCTGCGATGAGATTCATCAAGCCCCCAGCGAATATTCGCTGAACTGAGCCAATGTTTTATTTGTTCTAAATCTTTTAATTCAATCTCGAATTTTTGCGCAATGGCAGGCACTTCTAAAAACTCAATCACATCGGTAATGGTTAAACGACTGCTCGGCAGCTGTAATAAACGCAAAAACGAATCGATGATTAAGTTTTCTTTATTCAGTGCTTGGTCGGCAATGGCCCAAGGAATGCGTAACTCATCAGAGGCACTGCCGAATACCGCCTCGATATACGGCGCATAAATATCGATGTCTGGCACCATAACCAAAATATCACGGGGTTTTAAAGCATCGCCTGTGTTATTGGCAGCGGCATATTGATCAAACCAGCTCAACATTTGATCGAACAGCGTTTGTACTTCCCGTAAGGGTGAGTGGGCACTGACAAACTGAATACTCTGAT
>JBNMPQ010000170.1:0-6470 GCA_051276935.1 Oleispira sp.
TCTCTAAATGTGAAACAATCTTATCAGGCGTCATATTCTTCAAACTGAATTGCAGACAACGAGAGAGCACCGTAATCGGCAATTTTTGCGGATCAGTCGTCGCCAATAAAAATTTTACATGTTCTGGAGGTTCTTCAAGAGTTTTTAATAACGCATTAAAACTGTGCGTCGATAACATATGAACTTCATCGATCAAATAAACCTTATATCGGCCTCTAGTCGGAGCATACTGAACATTATCGAGTAATTCTCGGGTATCTTCTACCTTGGTGCGTGATGCGGCATCCACTTCGATAAGGTCAACAAAACGACCTTCAGCAATTTCGCGGCACGATGAACATTCACCGCACGGAGTTGCGCTTACGCCTTGTTCGCAGTTTAGGCACTTAGCCAAAATTCGCGCAATCGTCGTTTTACCGACACCCCGAGTACCCGTAAATAAATAGGCATGGTGCAAGCGCTGATCGTTTAAAGCATTAATAAGGGCGCGTAACACATGTTCTTGGCCCACCATTTCAGAAAAAAATCGTGGTCGCCATTTACGTGCAAGTACCTGATAACTCATGGAAAATCCGTTAATTAGATGATCTTAGGCAGTTATAGTAACGGGAAATGAGCTGAAAGTCAGAAACAATTAAAACAGAAGTAATAGAGAGAAGAATAACCAAAGAAATTGGAGATGACCCCTACCAGCCACACCTCGGCACACAAATCCACTTCTACCGTTGCTCCCTTCCAGGCCTGGCGGAGTTCGAAGTTTCTTGTTGCGAAGGGACCGATAAGGGCCACCATAACACGCGGCAGTTTAAGCTGTGCTTAAATGCTGATCGCTATTATCCTCATCAAAGAAATAAAAGCAAGTCAAATTAACAACTTAGAAGATCTTTTTGAATATTAAGTGTATTAACTAAACGTTTTGAACAAGGGTTTGCTCAAGCAAGCTTAACAAGCCATTTTCAATGACTTCTGCACGCGACAAACCAAGTTCTGTCGCTAAAGCATCTAACACCTCAATTACATCAATGTTTAACTTCACCTCAATACGGCGCATTCCTTTATTCTTGTCACGGTTGCGCTGCAAGCGCTTACTCAATTTAAGCTGAGTATTGCGATCATAAGGACTTGTTTTAGGGCGTCCACGCTCTGGGCGTGAGAACATATCAATCGTCGTGCGATCTTCGAGCTGAATAGACATAATAACAATAAATATTAAAGAGCCGGCTATTATCCAAATAAGTGTAAAAAAAGCAATACTCAGATGCATTCTTCCTTGCCAAAAAACTGACTTAGCAATAACGTAGACAAATACCAAATAGACCATTGAACAATAAGAGAATATTCATGCCCAAGACTGGCAACACACCTAGTACAATCTCCGGTTCAATTCCTAACCCATTGAATGCTGATCAAGTTTCAACACGCTTAGATCCACAACAATTAGCGTTCAAAAGTTCAAGTGAATTACAGCCTTTTAAAGGGGTGTTAGGCCAAGAGCGTGCTGAAAACGCCATTCGCTTTGGTGTCGGCATGAATCGCCCCGGCTATAACATTTATGCGATGGGAGATAACGGGACAGGCCGCTCTTCTTACATACGTGAGTATCTTAAAGATCAAGCATCAAAACAGCCCGCACCCAGCGACTGGTGCTACGTTAATCACTTTGCAAACCCTAGAGAACCTAAAGTTTTAGAATTACCACCCACACAGGCACTCGCATTTAAAAGCACGCTCGACGAACTTATCAATAACTTATTGGCAACATTTCCTGCGGTTTTTGAACACCCGAGCTATCAACAAAAAAAATCGACCATTGACCATTCATTTAATCGAAAATACGACAAAGCATTAGAATTGGTTGAGAAAGAAGCATTAAAATCCAGTACCGCTGTATTCCGCGATTCTTCTGCCATTAGCTTTACACCCATGAAAGATGGAAAAGCACTGGATGAGACTGAGTTTGCACAGCTAGCTGAGCCAGAGCGAGAAACATTTCATAAAAATATCGCGTTACTGGAGCAGTTTTTAAATGAGGCATTATCTGAGCTGCCTCAATGGAAACGTGAATCGAACAACGAACTGCGTGCATTGAATCAAAGCACTATTGACGAAGCATTAGCCCCTCTTCTTGAACCGATCGAAGCAGGTTATAACGATTTCCCCACTGTATTAGATTTTTTAGCCACTATGCGCGAGCATCTGCCCAAAATCATTTTGGCCGAGCTGGTCGATGAGCGCACAATGGAAACACGAGACGAATACGCTAAACGCAGTGTTTTAGAAGAAATACTTCAGCCAAATATTGCAGTATGCCACGATCATAATGAAGGCGTTCCTGTTGTTTACGAGCCTCACCCTAGTTATGGCAACCTTTTTGGACGCATCGAGTTTTCCAGTGATCAAGGGGCTCTCACAACCAATTACAGAAAAATAAGCCCCGGAGCTCTGCATAAAGCCAACGGGGGTTACCTGGTTATTGATGCGGAAAAACTACTCGAAGAACCCATGGTTTGGGACGCACTTAAACGTGCCATTAAATCACAGCAACTAAAAATGGAATCTCCTTACTCAGAGCTCGGACTGGTGTCAACCACGACACTCCTGCCAGGCGTTATTCCCTTAAATATTAAGCTGGTCTTAATTGGCTCGCGTAATGTGTACTATTTATTACAAGAGTACGATAAAGACTTTAATGAACTCTTTCGTACGTTGGTCGATTTTGATAGTGAAATTCCCAGAACTCAAGAACACATACAGGCCTTCTCGCGCTTACTCAAGAGTCGTATTAATGAACAGCGTTACGCTGACATAAGTAGCTCTGGAATAGCACGTTTAGTCGAACACAGCTCTCGCCTAGCGGAAGATCAACAGTACCTTACCGCCCGTATCGGAGATGTGTTTGAGCTATTGGCGGAAGCAGAATTTTTACGGACAACTCAGAATTCATTATTGATAGAAAAAGAACACATCGATCAAGCGCTAGCAGCCAAAGAAGAACGTACCGGCCGAATTTATGACCGCATTCACCAACAGATGCTGGATAACGTCATATTAATTGAAACCGAAGGAGAAGCAATCGGCAAGGTAAATGGCTTAACCGTAATGACTGTGGGTGATACCCGTTTTGGCACCCCTGCCCGCATCAGTGCAACCGTTTACCCCGGTTCACGAGGCATTCTCGATATCGAGCGTGAAGCCAATTTGGGCCAAGCAATACACACAAAAGGCGTAATGATTTTATCAGGTTACTTAGGCCATAAATACGCTCAAGACTTTCCTCTAGCCATTTCGGCTAACTTAGCCATGGAACAGTCTTACGGATATATCGATGGCGATAGCGCTTCATTGGGTGAATTATGCTGCTTAATTTCAGCGCTAATTCATCAGCCGCTGAAACAGACTTTCGCTATTACGGGTTCTATTAATCAATATGGAGAAGTTCAAGCAATTGGAGGTGTTAATGAAAAAATCGAAGGTTTCTTCCGCCTATGCAAAGCTCGCGGATTAAACGGAGAACACGGCGTAATTATCCCTTTTGCTAACATTCGTAATTTAGCACTCAAACAAGAAGTTGTCGATGCTGTAGAGGCTGGAAGTTTCTTCATTTACGGCATCAATAAAGTAGATGAAGCCTTAGTGCTACTCATGGATCGCGCAGTGGGTGAACCTTGTGATGTTCATTACTTCAGTAAAGACAGCATTAACTTTGAAGTTATTAACCGCTTAAAACAGATTGCTGATGTAGCGAACAACAAGAAAACAGACAAGTAAACAACATGAGTAAAAGCATACGTAAAAAAGTTGTTAAAAGAGTTATTAAAAATTGAACAGCCAAAAACCTAGAAGGAAGAAAGCACCCATAGCGAGTGCTAAATAGACTAGATCAAAGCGGCTTTTTGCAAAGCCAGAGTCAGTGACTGCAAGGTCACTGGCTTAGTCAAAATATAATTCATACCCATATCGAAACATTCAGTACGCTCTTCATTGGTAACCCCTGCCGTCAATGCAAAAACAGGGGTTTTTGAACCCCTTCGCCTAAGCTCGCGTGTCGTATCAAAACCGTTCAAGACCGGCATATGACAGTCCATTAGGATTAAATCGGGATCGATATCGCTAATACAATCTAATAACTGCTGTCCATTTTCAACCACAACCACATCGATTAATAGTTTTTGGAGCAATTTTTCAATCACCTTGCGGTTGATTACGTTATCTTCTGCAACCAGAACTTTCATGCCTTTAACCGCCAGAAGATTATCAGCCTCAGCAGCGACCTCAGCATTTGCAGAATTTGAATGAACAAGCACCTTGGCCGTGAAGGTCGAACCTTTACCCAAAGTACTCGTTACCGATATATCGCCCGACATAAGCTGGACAATCTGACGACACAACGACAAACCTAACCCTGTGCCCCCGTAGATACGTGACGTATGAATTTCAGCTTGCTGGTAGGCATCAAAGATTTCCCCTAAACGTGTTTCATTAATTCCGATGCCTGAATCAGACACCGTTAATATTAAAAATGAACCTTCACCGGGCGACGGGTCTGCCATATGCAAAGACAAGCCAACATGCCCCCCATCAGCAGTAAACTTAAGGGCATTACTCAATAGATTCATAATCAATTGCTGCAGACGAATACTGTCAGCAACCAAAAAATTAGGTACCAAAGGGTCAATATCTTGATGAAAGTTAATCGATTTATTCATCATCGGCGCATTGAACATTGAATTCACTTCATCTATCAGATCTTTTAACTTAAATGATCGAGGATCAAGTTCGAGTTTACCGGCTTCAATTTTTGACAAATCCAAAACGTCATTAACAATTCCTAACAAAGCACGGCCAGAGTTATGTATATCGTCTAAAAACCCTCTCTGTTCTGGGGTTAAATTCGTATCAGCCAGAACACTGGCCATACCAATAACACCATTTAAAGGTGTGCGTATTTCATGGCTCATATGCGCTAAAAAAGCCGATTTAGCCTGAGAAGCCTTGAGTGCTTGCTGCTGATTGAATTCGGCATTGATGACTCGTTGAGCAAAATATTCTGCACGCAAAATATCCCGATAAGACCTAAGAGCATTCATTATCGAAAGATTCAAACGATCTGTTGTCGCGTCTGTTTTAGCAATATAATCATTAATGTCGTAATCATGAATAACTTGACGCTCAGGCGCCAAGCCTGGCTGCCCTGTTCGTAGTAAAATGCGGGTGATGTGATTATTTAATTGATTACGAATAAAACGAACAACTTCGAAGCCACTATTGTCAGATTCCATTACTACGTCTAACAGAACAATGGCAATATCATCACGCTGTGACATTACCTCAATGGCTTCTGCTCCAGAATATGCACAAATCAATTCCAGAGCATGACTCTCAAATCGGAAACGTGAAAGAACCAACCGTGTTACTTGAACAACAGTCTCATCATCATCAACTATTAAAACCGGAATGCGATCCGGCAAGAGATTGATGATTTCTTCCATGTGTTAACTCCATAATGTTTAAGCGGAAAAGATCGATAAGGATCAGTAATAATAAACATACTGACAGTGTTGATTAAATAAATCCATTGTCCAATGATTAACTTCATCATACACTGCACACACTTACGAGGTTTAAAGCAAAATTTGCTAAACAACGTAAGCAATGTCTTGTCGGGGTGCCTTAATTAAAAGGCTGAGATCACAATGTGGATCCCGTTGAACCTGATCTGGTTAATACCAGCGTAGGAAACAAGATGGAAGGACGCTGAAAATTCCTGAGTTTGGATATCAGGACCCGATTCAAGGTCGATTGAAAAATTTGACCCGGTAACTCGGTATTTAATTGATTAGCTAAGTCACTTTATCACTAGCCACTTTATAACTAGTCATACGGTAACTAAGCCATACGATGAACGTTATTCGCCAGCTGAATGACTTACATCGTCAAGCAATTAAACAGCATCTTCCATAGCCATCACTAGCTCTCTTCAGAGCACTCCCGTGATGTGCCCTACCTATCAGAATTCACGTTAGACAGATCAATTAATTATTCTCAATATAGAGATAGGAAGCAATTGTGTCTGAACAAACTTATAACATTCAGCAAAACCTGAGTGAAACCGCCAAAGTTGATGAGCTATCTACCCAACCCTTCCCAGGTTCTAAAAAGCTCTACATTAAAGCTTTCAACGAAGCGCTTCAGGACGATATTCAAGTGGGCCTTCGTGAGATTCATTTAACACCTACCACACTGGCGAACGATAAAACTGAATACAACGCCCCCGTGCGAATCTACGACACCTCTGGCGCCTATAGCGACCCAGACCAAACCATTGATATCCGTAAAGGCTTGACAAGTCTGCGCAAAGATTGGATCGAAGCACGACAAGATACCGAAGAGCTTATTGGCAACAGTTCTGAATACGCCAAAATCCGCGAAATGAACATTGCCTTAGAGTCCTTACGTTTTGACCTACAACG
>JBNMPQ010000171.1:0-6431 GCA_051276935.1 Oleispira sp.
TAGTAGATCATCATTATTCAACATTCATCACATAAACGGTATGTCGAGGTAGGACAATATTATTGTGATTTTCGGTCATGCGGGGTAAGTTAACGCATTGCTATTAAATTTTGAAGATTTAAGTAGAGGTAGACTATGCAAAGCTTAACTCGAAAGCGCGGTACTACCAGCGTTTTGCTAATGATCAATGTAGCTAAAAGAAAGGGCATTAGCCGAGAGCAATGTCTAAACGGCACAGGCATAACCGACGAAATGCTAGTGGATAATCGTATTGAAATTAATCCAGAACAAGAATTGAAACTGATTGAAAACCTAGTCGACGAAGAGGCTAACGAGTCGCTCAATAAATCGTTCGCGGTTGAGATAGGAGGCCATTACCACCTGACAACCTATGGGATTTTTGGCTTTGCTATTTCTACCAGTCTCTCTATTCGCAGCGCGATAGAAATAGGCGTTGGCTATTTGCCGCTTTCATTTGCTTTCAGCGCAATATTTTTGCGAGAAGAAGAGCACGATGCTTATCTCGTATTGGATGCGGAGCATATTCCTGAAAAAATTCGACGCTTTGTTATTGAAAGAGACTTGGCTGCGATGGTGAATATTCTTCAGGAAGTTTCCGGGCAAAACATGCCTCTAGAAGCCTTAAACTTGATGTGGCCGGAGAGTGGTGAAAATCGTTATCAGAATATTTACTCTAATGAACCTAGCTATTCTAAGTCTGAAAATAGTGTGGCATTCAATCGTTTGCTGCTTAATACGCAATTACCCACCGCGAATGAACAAGGCCGAAAAATTTTACTGGCTCAATGTCAGGATCTTTTAAAAAAACGTCATTCAGAGAATAGCGTCGCTTTAACCGTTAGAAATTGTATATTGAGCAGAATAGATCAACGGGGCGCTATGGAATCTATTGCCAGTGAACTGTGTGTATCTCTTCGTACCTTACGCCGACAATTAAGCAGCGAAGGAACTTCTTTTAGGGCCTTGATGGACGAGGTTAGAGAAACGTTAGCGATTCAATTAATTCAAGAAACGGCCATGACGATGGAGCAAATATCCATCCGACTGGGCTACTCTGATACGGCTAATTTTTTCCATGCCTTTAAGCGCTGGACAGGGCGAACGCCTAAACAATATCGTCAATGAAGAGCCCTTTATTGTCCATTGTTATAAACGACGTCGGAATCGATTACGGTACTCCGTCGGCGTTAGGCCGGTTTTCTTTTTGAACAGGCGGCGGAAAGAACTGGCATCTTCATAACCAATTTTATTCATCACGGTGTCAACGTTGTAATCACTTTCTTCCAGCATCTTTCTTGCCCGTTCAATTCGTACTGATTGAAGATATGTGTTGGGTGGCATACCCAGAGCACTATTAAAGCGTCTTATTAAGGTACGTTGGGAGACATTATGTTGAGATGCTAATGCTTCAATACTTAACGAAAGAGTACAGTCCTGTTCAATAATGGCTTGAATCGTGTTGACCATTTCATCTTGATGAGGTTTCGCTATGCGCATGAGCGAATAGGATAACTGGGTATCACGACGATAATCGATGACGAACGCTTTAGCCGTTTGCATAGCTGTTTCAAAATCAATACTGCGCTCAATAATATGTAAGCCTAAATCAAACCACGCAATTCCCCCCCCCGCGCAGAATATATTTTCATCGCGAGTAATCAATTGTTCAGCTTGTAGGTTTACTTGCGGGAAACGTTGCTTGAAATCATTTTCAAATCCCCAGTGCGTTGTGGCCGCCTTGCCGTCTAAAATACCTGCCTCGGCTAATAGAAAGTTTCCGGTGCAATTGCCTGCGATGGTCCAGCCTGCTTTATGGGCGCTACGCAATAATTGAATCAACCTAGGGTTATTATCAAGTGTCTGCTGAATAGGTCCACCGATAGTAGGGACTATGAGTATATTTGATTCTTGGGTATTAGAGTTGATGCCTTCAACAGGCTTTTGCTTTAGCGCATTTTCTAAATCACCAAAACTGCAATGCGGAGCAAGTAAAAGATTATTAATGCATTGAATATTTTTACCTTGTTCACTGGCCAATTGAACATTAAAAGCCATGGCGGTTTCTTGATGTTGAATACGGTTCCAAGTAACACCTGATAAGGCAAAAAGATCAACGATTCCGGTGATAGCAGAAGCGAGTGCTTGGTCAAATCCCAGTATATAAATGTTTATCATAGTATTATTTTTCTTAGGTTTTACTTGTTTTGTCAGTGTTCAGTGCGTTGTATGGCAGTATCAGCCCTATATGTGTCTATATTGACAATTCAAACTCCTGTTGGCAAGTCGGATACTAAACACCAGATTTACTAATGGGTGATAATTGTGTCCAACTTAATTAATACGAAAGATTTAGAGTTTTTACTGTATGACGTTTTTCAAGCTCAGAAGTTGACCGAGCTATCTTTTTATCAGGATCATGATAAAGGAACGTTTGACGGCGTAATTGCCACGGCAGAAAAAATCGCTACCGAATATTTCTTACCGCATAACTCTAAAGCGGATGCGAATGAGCCACAGTTTGACGGCCATAAAGTGACGACCATCGACGAAGTAAAAGTTGCCTGGAAGCATTACTCACAGTCGGGCTTATTAGCGGCACGCCACAGCTATGAAGATGGTGGCATGCAATTACCCGCCATTATCAATACGGCCTGCGTAAGTTATTTTATGTCGGCTAACCCTTCCACATCGGGTTACCCATTTTTAACCAGTGCGGCGGCGAATTTAATTAATGCCTTTGCGGCAGACGAGCACAAAAAGAAATATTTACCCGCGATGTTCGATGGCCGCTTCTCTGGCACTATGGCGCTAACAGAGCCTGATGTAGGATCATCGTTAGGCGATCTAACGACCAAGGCGACACCTCAAGATGACGGTAGTTATCGAATCAAAGGCCAGAAAATGTACATTTCTGGTGGCGATCAAGACATTACTGAAAACATTGTTCATTTAGTATTGGCAAGAATCGAGGGTGCACCACAAGGGGCAAAAGGAATTTCATTATTCATTGTGCCAAAAGTGCTCACTCATGATGACGGTTCATTAGGCGAAGCAAATGATGTAAAGCTCGTCGGTCTGCTGCACAAAATGGGGTACCGCGGAACAACCAGTACTGTATTGCAATTTGGTGACAATAATCAGTGCCAAGGCTTTTTAATTGGCGAAGCTCATCATGGCTTAAAATACATGTTTAAAATGATGAACGAAGCGCGTATTGGCGTAGGTACTGGGGCGGCGATGATCGGTTACCGTGGCTATTTAGAATCGTTAGATTATGCAAAAAATCGTCCACAAGGTCGTTCTGTCGCGAGTAAAGACCCGAACAGTAAGCCGTTAAATATTATTGAACACACCGATGTAAAGCGCATGTTATTAGCGCAAAAGTGTTTTGTTGAAGGGTCACTGGCATTGTGCTTATTGGCCGCGCGTTTGGTCGATGAATCAGAAGTGGGCGGTGATGTTGATAGTGGGTTGTTGTTGGATTTACTCACACCCGTCGTTAAATCTTTCCCTTCTTATTATGGTCCTAAGGCGAATGACCTTGCGATTCAGGTATTAGCGGGGGCAGGTTATACCAAAGACTACCCTGTTGAGCAGTGCTATCGTGATAACCGTTTAAACCCGATTCATGAAGGTACTCACGGTATTCAGTCATTGGATTTATTGGGCCGAAAACTTTGGCTGCATAATGGTAAAGGGCAGCAGTTATTGTTGCAGAAAATTCAACAAACATTGACATCAGCAAAATCTAAGCAACCGTTAACGGTACTTGTTGCGGAATATCAAAAATATCTAGATCTATTTATTAAAACCACGATGACACTAGGCGGAGCATTACAAAAAGGCGAAGTCGAAAAAGGCTTAGCAAATTCAGCAGTCTATCTCGACATGATGGGAAAAATAGTCGTTGCTTGGTTATGGATCGAGATGGCTGATAAAGCGATTGATGTCTTTGATAAGTCAGATTCTGCAGAAGATCAGCAGTTTCTTGCCGGTAAGCTGCAAGCCGCACAGTATTTCATTCGTTGGGAATTACCTAAGGTTGAGCATCAAGCCAATTTATTACAAGGTTTTGACGAAACGTGCATGGCGATGCAAGCCGATTGGTTTTGATCAATGACACATTGTGTATTCCATTAAATTGCTACGAATTCAAATTACTATTAGCTAAAGTTACGAGTCAATAATCATGAGTGAAAAATTAATTGTCGAAGTCAGTGATCATATTATGACGATCACCTTCAATCGACCAGAAATGTATAATCCGCTGGATCCTGAAAGTTACTTTCAATTAGCTCAAGCAATGTACCGCTTGCAGCACGATGACGAATTAAGAGTTGCGGTTGTTCAGGCGAATGGTAAACATTTCAGTTCTGGCTTGGAATTGGATAAGTGGGCCCCCATTTTTGCGAATGGTGAATATCCTGATATGCCCCCTGAGCACCTCGATCCTTACGGTAATAAAGGCGAAGTATTAACCAAGCCAGTCATCATGGCTGTACAGGGTATATGCTATACCTCGGGCTTGGAATTATTACTCAATACTGACATTCGTATCGCCACGCCAGAAGCACGTTTTGCTCAGTTGGAAGTTCAGCGCGGAATCTACCCTTGTGGTGGGGGTACGGTACGCTTGCCCCGAGAAATTGGTTGGAGTAACGCTCAGCGATATATTTTAACGGGTGATGAGTTCAGTGCACAGCAAGCTCTAGATTGGGGTATGGTTCAAGAATTGGTTGAGCGTGATCAATTACACGAGCATGCACGTTCCATTGCTAAGAAAATAGCAAAGGCTGCACCATTAGGTGTTCAAGCAGCCTTGCGGTCTGCAAAAACGTGTCGTGTTCACGGCCAAGAAGCGGCATTGAAAACGCTGTTTACAGACTTGCCTAAAGTAATGAAGAGCCAAGATGCTCAAGAAGGCATTCGTTCTTTCATCGAGCGTCGTGAGGCTAAATTCACCGGGAAGTAAGTCTTAAATGCCATTTATGACTGTTATTCTTATCAGGAATAAGTGGCATTAATAACCTATGCTTAGAAAAATCCGATGATCTGAGGGGGAAATCTCTTCGTATAATAATTGATTAGTTATAGAAAATGATTTGAGGCATTATTTAATTAAGACGAACAGATGTTCGCTGAGTTAAATTAAGGTAATATGTATTACAGATTTACCAGCAAGATTCACATGCTGGTACAAAAGCCAATCTTGTTGTCATTAGATTCTAAGTAAATTTTTAAATCGGGTGTTTATGAATAGTCAAAATACAGAGCAAAAGCCACCAATTAATTGGTTGCCGGTAACCATGTTTGCTACCAGTACCCTGGCATTATTGACCTTGGTACCTTGGTATGGCATCCAGTATGGTTATAATACTTCTGCGGTTGTCGCCTTTGTAGTGATTACTTGGCTGACGGGCATGTCTATCACCGGTGGCTATCATCGTCTTTGGTCTCATAATGCTTATGAAGCACATCCTATCTTACGCGTGTGGTATGCCCTGTGGGGCGCAGCCGCGATGCAAAACACCGTTTTAGACTGGTGTTCTGGACACAGAGTACATCACCGCCATTGCGATGATATCGATCTAGACCCTTATTCTGCTAAACGCGGACTATGGTATTCTCATATGGGTTGGATGTTGCGAAAGTACCCGAGCGGTCAGGTTAATTTTGATAACGTCAAAAATTTAATGAATGACCCTATTGTTATGTGGCAGTACAAGTATTATCTGCCGATCACTTTGAGCATGAACTTCGGTATACCCATTGTTTTAGGTTTAATTTTTGGTGATGTATTAGGTATGTTCTTGTTAGCGGGTGTTGCTCGTTTAGTGCTTGCGCATCACATTACCTTTTTTATTAATTCTATTGCTCACAAGTGGGGCTCTCAGCCATACACGGATGAGAACACGGCCCGTGATAATACTTTCTTTGCTTTCTTAACGCATGGCGAGGGCTATCATAATTATCACCATATTTTTCAAACTGATTATCGTAACGGTATTCGTTGGTTTCATTGGGACCCTACTAAATGGTTTATCAAAGCCTGCTCATGGGTCGGGTTAACAAAGAATTTAAAAAGAGTGCCTGATTTTAAAATCCAGCGCGCAAAAGTAAAAATGCAATTCAAACGTGCTAATGAACAGTTAGCGAAAGCGAGTAATACGGATCAAATTTCTGATAATTTTGACCAGTGGAAGCTGACACTAGAAAAAGAGTATGATGATTTTAAGACGTTATTAAATGAATGGACTGACCTACAAGCTGGCAAATATCAGCAGACTTGCAAGACGTTGCAAGAAAAGTGGCAAGGCGTTTCTATTCATGCCCGTTTTCAAGAGATTGAAGAGGGTTTAAGATTGCAAAATAAACGTCTAAAGCAGCTTAATGCACAGTTCTCCTTTGCC
>JBNMPQ010000172.1:0-6427 GCA_051276935.1 Oleispira sp.
TTTAATCGATCGTCTAGAAAGCATTTGTGATCATGCCGTTGACCCTCAGCGCAAAGAAAAATTGTATATCGTTGCTGGTCAAACAGGCGCGGCGAAAACAGATTTATTATTAACATTCGACAACGCTGTAGATTTAGAAGGGTTGGCAAATCACCGTGGCAGTGCTTTTGGTAAGCGTGCAGCAGGGCAGCCTAGCCAAATTGATTTTGAGAATAAATTATCAATTGAGTTTTTGCGTCTACATCATAAAGCGCCTAATACGCCAATTTTATTAGAAGACGAGAGTCATCTCATTGGTCGCTCTGCTTTACCGACTAAGCTGCGCAACGCGATGCATGAGTCGCCGATGGTGGTTGTGGAAGCGGATTTAGAAACTCGGGTTGAGCATTCTTTTAGAAATTATATTTTGCAAAAATTGGCCGAGTGGGAAGAATTTAGTGCGGATGATTCGAAAATCATCAGCCTTGAAGGAAAACCTTATAACGGCGATATGACCGCATTTGAGCTTTTTTCTGAAGAATTGAAAAAGTCGATGTCGAATATTCGTAAACGCTTGGGTGGCGCACGCTATCAAGAGTTAACGGTTATGTTGGATGATGCCCTTGAGGCTCATAAAGCGGGCGACAACAGTTTGCACCGCGAATGGATTCGAGTATTGCTGAGCGAGTATTATGATCCGCAATATGATTATTTATTAGAACAGCGCAAAGACCGTATTGTATTTCGCGGTAATGCAGCAGAGGTTAAGGCTTATTTACAGGCCTTAGCATAATCCGGTCTATTATTGATTTAAACCTTAAAATGATCGTATTTAAATTCAAACATTTGGGAAATAACAATGAAAAAACACTTAACCATTATTGCAACAACACTCAGTTTATTAGCGGGCGGATTATTAGCTAGCTCGGCACAAGCTGAAACAAAGACAGCAGAAAAGAAGGCGTTTGTTTTTACCGCGATTCCTGATGCCGATGAGTCACGCCTTCAGCAGCGCTTTGATAAAGTCGCTGTGTATTTATCAAAGCAGTTAAATGTCAATGTTAAATACATTCCGGTTAAATCTTACGCAGCGGCGGTAACGGCTTTTCGTAATGACCAAGTGCAACTTGCTTGGTTTGGTGGATTGTCAGGTGTGCGAGCGCGTGCTTTAGTACCTGGCTCAGAAGCGATTGCTCAAGGCTTTGAAGATCAATCGTTTAAAAGCTACATTATTGCTCACCACTCTACTGGGCTAAAGCCGAATGCTGATCTTTCAGATGCCTTTAAAGCATTCAATACAAAAGACATGACGTTTACCTTTGGTTCAAAAGGGTCAACTTCTGGCCGCTTAATGCCTGAGTTCTATTTACGTGAAGAATTTAAAGCTGCCCCGGATAATATATTTTCGCGTATTGGTTTCTCTGGCGACCACAGTCGCACCATCGCTCAAGTTCAATCAGGTGCTTATCAAATCGGTGCTGTGAACTATAAAGTTTGGGAAGAAGAATTGGCTTCTGGAAAAGTTGATACTAAGAAAGTATCGGTTATCTGGACAACCCCAACCTATCCTGATTATCAGTGGACAATTCGTAACGATGTAAACCAACGTTTTGGTGCAGACTTTAAAAAGCTTGTGACTAAAACGTTACTTGAAATGAAAGATCCTGATTTATTGGCAAGTTTTCCTCGTCAGTCATTCATTCCTGCCAGTAATGCTGATTACGCACCGATTGAAAATACCGCTCGTTCTATCGGTTTAATAGATTAGTCATTATTGTTTAAGGTTTATATTAGGCATGTTTAGACTCGACCACTACCAACTTGATGATCGCTTAAACGACATTACTCTGAATATTAATAGTGGAGAGAAGGTGGCTCTATTAGGGCCATCAGGTGGTGGTAAAACCAGCTTACTAAATGCACTGCATCAACAATGCGCTGATCAAGTCGCTTGGTGCCCTCAAGAACATGGTTTAGTCGAATCGCTATCGGGTTATCATAATATTTATATGGGGCAGTTGGATCAGCATAATGCGCTGTATAACTTGGCTAATTTGATTAAGCCTTTAGCGAAGCCCACTCAAGCGATTAGCGAATTGAGTGTACTGCTAGGACTGGATCCTCATCAACATTTATTTAAAAAGGTTAGCCAACTTTCCGGTGGCCAGCGTCAGCGTATTGGTATTGGCCGTGCGCTATTTCGCCAGCAAGAAAACTTTTTGGGCGATGAACCTGTCTCTAGCTTAGACCCTGTTCAAGCTCAGAAAATTTTAGAGTTGATTTTAAATCGCCATAAAACGGTTATTCTTGCGTTGCATAATCGCCAGCAAGCATTATCAAATTTTGATCGTATTATTGGTATTAAAGCCGGCCGTATTGTTTTTGATTCGCCAGCAAAAGAATTGATTAAAAATAAATATCAAGCGGGCTTGCTCGACTCTTTATATGAATAGCTCTCGTAATCTATCTCTCGCTTTTTTAATCGTAGCGCTACTGTGTATTCCGTTTGCCGATTTAGTTATTTATCAGGTCGAGCCTTGGGGTGAATTGGCACGCATGGGACAGGGAATAATACAGCCCAGTTTTCCTGAGCTATCGATACTTGCCAATAGTTTAATCATCACCGTCGCTTTCGCATTAATTGCGGTATCGGGTGCAGCCTTTTTAGGATTGTTATTAGCCCTTGTTTTTCACTTTCGAAGCGTACGCATTTTTTCAGCGTCGATAAGAGCCGTGCATGAATTGTTTTGGGGTCTTATCTTTATGCAGATCTATGGCTTATCAGCGACAACCGGCGTGCTCGCGATACTGGTTCCTTTTACCGGTATATTCGCCAAGATGTTTGCTGAAATCATAGAGCAGCAAAGTACCGTGCCGCATTCAGCGCTGTCGACTAAAACAGGTCGTCTGAGCCAATACTTTTATACCTGGCTGCCACAAGCTTGGCCGCAGATGGTGAGCTATACCCGTTATCGATTTGAATGCGCATTGCGTTCTAGTACGATTCTGGGGTTTATCGGTTTACCGACGTTAGGTTTCTATTTAGAAACAGCCTTTAAGCAAGGTCAGTACGATGAAGCAGCGGGCTTGTTATTCTCGTTCTTTATTTTAATCGCCACAATTCGTTGGTGGTTTTTTACCAAAATAATCCCCGCTTATTTATTAATTCCGATCTATTTGGTATTAGCGTTTATCGCGTTACCTGAGTCCCCCGTTGTTTATGGCAGTTCACTGGTGCAATTTCTAACCCAAGATATCTGGCCAAAAGCACTGCTTAATGGTGACGTGATGGCTGCTATTGTCTGGTATCAACACCAATTATTTGATGTCGCCTTACCGGCAGTGTGGGAGACTTTGTTATTATCCCAGCTAGCATTGGTACTCACGGGTCTTCTCGTTTTACTGTTTTACCCTTGGGCTAGTAAAGCCTTTTTTCCACAATCATTTTCTCTTATCCGCGGATCTGGTAAAGCAGCCTTATTGGTTTTACGCTCGATTCCTGAAATGATTTTTGCCTTTGTGTTCTTATTAATACTTGGCCCTTCGGGCATTCCCGCGGTACTCGCCTTGGCTTTACATAACGCCGGGCTGATCAGTTATTTATTGATGCGTCATAGCGAGCAAATCAAATACAGAGCGGATTCAGGAAGGGGAATAAATCATTATTTTTATGAAGTAACCCCTCGAATCTACCCGCATTTTTTAAGCCTATTGTTATATCGCTGGGAAGTGATTATTCGTGAAAGTGCAATTTTAGGGATTTTGGGTATTACGACGTTAGGCTTTTATATTGACTCGGCCTTCGAAGATATTCGATACGACCGAGCGCTTTTTTTGATACTGATCTCTGCTTTATTGAACATTGCCGTTGATAGCTTTAGTCGAAGGGTTAGAGGGGGTCTAAGCCAATAATCGCTTCAATTTCTATTTTTAAATCAGCGGAAAAAAGTGCATCGACTTTAATTAATGAGCTGGCGGGAATCGCACTGCCATAGAGATCAAATAGCGTTGCTCTTAACACATCGATATCACTAAAATCACTTACAAATATCGTAACCTTTATTAGGTTCTGAAGCGTTATTTGGTGCGTTTCGCATATGTGGATTAGCTGAGCAAAAATAGCACGAGTCTGTGCTTCTATACCCTCGGTTTGCGCAGCGCTGCCAAATGCAGTGAGCCCTGATGTGTACAGGGTATTGTTGTAAATAACGCCGTGAGTATAAGGCCCTCGTACTTCTCCCAAAGTCTCATAGTTAATTCTTTGTATACTCATAATCTTTTACCTTTAACTGGACTGCTTTTTTTAAATTCATTTTTAATGCTAATTTTATGGCTCAATACCGTTGAAAGCTTGTGGATTTCAGGGGCTGTTAATAATGAAATGAGGGCTGCTGCGGGCCATGCTAATAGAAATGCATGAAACCATTGCTGATAAAAATCTGTAGACCAGCCAAGGTTGATCCACGTGACCCAAGCGGTCATTAGAAATGACAGCTGTAATGACATGATGAGTGAAAATAGAATGCGATGAATCATGTTAGTTTCACCAGCTTTTCTATGTAGATTACATCGGTGAGTGATAGTGCTAAATAGTCTTTTGTATGAACCTGATTAAAATGTTCTTTTAAGGCTGCTTCGTTAATCCATTCTTCCCAAAGGGTAAATGAATTTGGGTCACCTCTGTGCTGTAAAATATCAAAGAAAATGCAGCCTTCTTCTTTAATTGTTTGGCGTTGCAAAACGTTGAGCTCTTTTTTAGCTTGTGCGGCTGACTGATTTGCTGAGACCTTCAGGCCAGCGCTGATCCAGAGTATGGGTTGAGACGTGGTATTAGAGTCTGACATCATTATTTCCAAGATTAGAGAAGCGAATCTAACGATAGACACTTACGTATATGAAATATATGCTGAATTAATCAATCATTAATTCCAGATATGAAATCATGTACGACGACATTGCTTTATTTGTACACATTGTTCAGCAACAGGGCTTAGCATCTGCAGCACAAAAATTAGGCTTACCTGCGGCAACGGTTACTCGGCGTTTACAGCGATTAGAGGCGTCTGTGACGCGGCAATTGATTCACCGTTCTGCGCGCCAATTTTCCTTGACTGTTGAGGGGGAAAATTTCTATCAGGCTTACGCAAGCCTTGTGGAGCAGTTGGAGCAAACTCAACTGCAGCTCAGTGGTGAAATGAATGTATTAGCAGGCCCCTTAACCGTACTAGCACCGAGTAATATATCGACAGGCTTATTACAGCCTATGTGGTCGGGTTTTATTAAAGCGTATCCCGATATAAAGCTTGAGCTGATACTCAGTAATAGTGTTGAAAGTATGTTGTCTTCTAGAGCCGATCTTGCGTTACGAATTGGTCCGCAAGAATCTTCGATCTTGTATCAAAAACGTTTAGGGACGTTAAAAACAGTACTGGTTGCTACGTCAGAATATTTAGCGTCTAACGGAGAGCCCCTCAATATTGATGAGCTAGAGCTGCATCGTTTAATCGGAACGAATACACTCGCTAAATGGAGTATGGTTAATTCTGAGACAAATATTAAACAAGAAATACGCCCTCGTTTTGCCACGCAAGTTAATGATATAAAACTGGCGACACAATTAGTGTGTGATCATTTAGGTATTTCTTTATTACCGACAAGTGAAGTGGAAAGTTTGATCAATGCAGGAACATTAATACAGATACTACCGTCTTGGCAGGGTCCCAGACGTGATCTTTATACTGTATGGCCGAGTGGGAAATTGTTAAGTGCTAGAGCTAAGTGTTTAAAAGAATATATGGAGGAATTTATTCAGCAATCTAATGTTAATATTTCAGATTGCTGAATAGTAGGCATATTATTTAAATATTAAGGCTTAATGAATCTAAGCGTCATGCGATCACTTTCGCCAATCGCTAAATACTTAACGCGATCTTTTTCACCTAAACGTAATGACGGTGACAGCGTCCAAACACCTTTAGGGTGTTGGCTGCTATCTTGTGCATTCGCGTTAACTTCTGACTTAGCATCCAGTTTAAAACCAGCTGCGTTAGCCAATTTTATAACATGGGCTTCGGTAACGTAGCCCGAAGTAATCATATCTTCCACGCTAGTGTTTGGCTTAGCTCTGTGTTCTACCACACCTAAGATTCCACCGGACTTTAGCGCTGTATACATGGAATTAAAAACTTCTTGGGCGTACTCACCTTTCATCCAGTTATGAACATTACGAAAGGTCAGTACTAGATCGGCTGTGCCTGCGGGGGCAATTTCTGTGCGCTCAGGTATGGATAGATCTGTGATGATGGTTTTGCCATAAACTTCAGGGTTCTGCTTGAGCTTTTCTTCAAATTTCCTTTGATAATTTTTACGCCAATCTGGTGTGCGTTCTGCGATTAAAGAAAATCCGGCAGCGTAATATTGACCATGATCTTTTAATACTGGTGCCAAA
>JBNMPQ010000173.1:0-6407 GCA_051276935.1 Oleispira sp.
TCAAGCGTGCTAAGAAAGCCGCCGAGCACGGTAACGGTGTTGGGTATCGTAACGGCAAAAAGTTTGGTGGCGAAAAGGACCGAAGTAAGACAACACCTTACAGGACTAAAAAACCTGAACGCTCTTCAGATCGATCTTCAGGCAGCTCTTCTAGCCCGTATCAAGGCGGTGAAAAAAAGACAGCCAAGCCTTTTGGTGGCAATTCTTACTCAAGCTCATTTGATAAGAAAGACACTGAAAGCAAGGCGTCATCAAGTGGTAGTTCAGACCCTTGGGGCAAGCATAAAGAAGAGTAAATTCTTATAACTCAGAAGTATTTTCTGGTTATAATTGCGCCAATTTTTAAACGCTAACAATTTTAGATAATTTATACAGGTAATCGAATGGCTTTTTTTGATTTAGAAACTCCAGAAAACAACGAAACAGACAACCTAGTATGGTTGGGTCACCTTAGCCCAGACAGCGATACCATTGGTTCTGCTATTGGTGCAGCTGAGTTATTTGGTGGTGAGCCACGTCGTGCTGGTGAATTGAACAAAGAAACCGCTTTCGTAGTTGATTATTGCGGCGTTGAAGTGCCAAAAATGATCTCTAAAGTAGAAGGTCAGAAGGTTGGTATCGTTGATTTCAACCAAAAAACACAGCTACACAAAGATGTGGATAATAAAAATATTGTTGCCATTATCGATCACCACGCGATTCAAGATCAGCCCATTACGTTTAACACAGCGATGTCGGTTGATATTCGTCCTTGGGGCAGCGCCGCGACTATCCTAGCGGATCGTTTCGAAAAAATGGGCAAAGTGCCGAGCAGCACGACAGCTTGTGTTTTATTGGCCGGTATCCTTTCTGATACCTTGATTTTCGAATCACCAACGACTTGCTCACAAGATAAGCCATATGCTGAGAAGCTAGCCAAGATTGCTGGCATCGAAGATTTATACGCGTTTGGCCTAGCGATGATGGAAGCAAAATCTGATCTTGCTGACGTATCGACTTACGACGTATTAAAGAGTGATTTCAAGCACTACGAAATCAACGGTAAGAAAGTAGGCTTTGGTGTTGCTGAAACATTATTGCCAGAGCAGTTGCTAGAACGTAAAGCAGATTTGTTGGCCGAAATGAAAGGCGAAAAAGCGAAGCAAGGTTTGGACTTTATCTTTTTCGCAATCGTTGATACTAAAACTAAGAACTCTCACTTAGTTGTTTACTCTGATGCTGAAGCAAAGCTTGCGGCAACGGCTTATGGTGAAACAGCTGAAAGTAACTTGATGTATTTGCCTGGTATGATGTCTCGTAAGAGCCAGCTAATGCCAGCAGTACAAGCCACTCTTTCTGCTTAATAGTGATCGCTTGGGGTTTTTAAAGACTCTGGCGGTAATAAAAGGTGAATCTATCGATAGGTAGGTTCACCTTTTTTTTGTTTTACGTTCGTGCTGCCAACGTCGATACTGCGACGGACTCATGCCCACTTGCTTTCGAAATAAGCGCCTAAATACCGCCTCATCAGAATAACCAAATTCCAGTGCAATGGCATTAATCTGCTGGTTGCTGGTATGCAATAGCGTTTTTGCCATATCCATCCGCACGCGATCCATAAACGCTTTCGGCGCTTCTCCCGTAAGCTGCTTTAAGCGCCGGTGTAATGTACGTTCAGAAACTGCTAAGTCAGAAGCCAATTGCACCGTTGTTAATGGCCTACTAAAGTCTTGTCGAACTTTGTGTTCCGCGGCAATTACAAAAGGGTCTACCGACATCACATGCCCTAGTGGTATGTACTTGTCTTGTGTGCCTGGCAAACTATCTACAACGGCAAAGTCTGCCGCACGATTAGCGGCTTCGTTACCCGCCAAAATACGAATCATACGCAAACTAATATCGACCCACGACAAAGGACCCCCTGAAGTAATAATCTGGCCGTCTTGTACTAAGGCACTTCCCCAAGCTGCATTAGCTTTTGGAAAGCGCTGGCTGAATTCATAATGCAGCCACCACGTGCTGGTACAGCGCCGTTGATTCAGCAATCCTGCTTCGCCCAAAACAAAAGCGCCGCTGCAAGAGCCGCCTAACAATGCGCCTTGATCATATTGGCCTTTTAACCATTGTTGGCATTCCTTATTTGTTATGTGTTCAGGCGGTAAGCCATTTGCACAGGGGACAAAACCAGGAATTAAAACAGCGTCAGATTTAGTAATATCTATGAGAGCACAATCGGGCTTAAAGATTCGACCATGGCCATCGGTAATGTCCTTGCCATCGGGACTGGCAATTAAAACTTTTGGCCGCCATATTTCAGCAGCGCCTATTTTATTTCCCGCTGTTTTATTTGAAACTGAATGTTGCTGGCTAAGGTTCGCCAATGCAAACATGTCTGCAATTCCCATTAAAGCAGAGGGCAATGCCTGATTGAACGCCATAATAACGAGGGTCTGAGAACTCATAGTATCTTCTATATAAAACAGCCGAATGGCGAATTATGCACTGTTGTTGTCTGGTTCGCCACTCTCGGGTTAGGGCTTTATCCTCTTATAGTGGTGGTTCTTTAAATTAGTTCTTTAAATTAGTTCTTTAAATTATTAGTTCTTAAACAGATCTGAAACAACCGGAGAATCACCATGACTAAAGTTAACTCACAAGCCAGCATAGCAATTCTAGCGAATATTGAAGCAAAGCCAGAGCATGCGGCCGATGTAGAAGCGTTATTAACTGGTGCCATTGCACTGGCCAATCAAGAAGCAGGCACAATAACTTGGTATGCGTTTAAGTTAAGTGAAACACGTTTTGGTATTTTCGATACGTTTGCTAACGAAGAAGGGCGCCAAGCCCATTTATCCGGCGACATCGCTAAAGCACTATTAGGTAAAGCGGATGAGTGGTTATCACAAGCACCGGACATTTTAATGGCCGACGTATTAGGTGCTAAATTAGCGAACAGCTAATACAGTATTCAGTGTAAACAGAGGAACACAAAAAAGTCGGGTCACTTTTTTAATCAGCGCCCGACTTTTCTATTATGGCTAATGATTAGTATTAACTATTAGTATTAGTCGACGCTATAAGATTGTCATAAACATAAAAGCTTTCAGCCGAACTTTGGTCCCACCAATGTTGCCAAGGTTCAGAAGCATCTTTGTTATCAATAAGCTCGTTCGCTATTAACGGCTCTACAAAACTGGCCACAGGCATTAACAAGCCATTTGAGGTTCTGCGCTTAATCATCTGCGGCATTAACTCTGCTGGATCATCGAGCCCCATACTGCCGACCAACTCATAAAAACTTTTTAACGTATTTCGATGAAAGTTGCAGACGCGCTTACTTTTATCTAACACATTAATCGCCTTTCCGCGCGCGGGGTCTTGAGTCGCAACACCTGTAGGGCACTTGTTGTTATTGCAATGACGCGATTGCACACAGCCAATCGCCAGCATCATCGTGCGTGCAGCGTTTACAACATCAGCTCCCACAGCAATTTTAGACAGTAAATCAAAACTGGATGCGGTTTTTCCAGAAGCAATAATACGAATCTTATCTCTTACCCCTGCACCCAGCAAAGCATTGTGCACAAAATAAACGGCTTCCATACACATCATGCCTAAGCGATTACTAAACTCTACGGGCGCCGCTCCAGTTCCGCCCTCGGCACCGTCTACCGTAATAAAGTCGGGCGTTATGCCTGTTTCGATCATAGCCTTACACAAACTTAAAAATTCGGCTGGATTACCAATGCATAATTTAATGCCTACGGGTTTGCCATCACTTAAATCCCTTAACCGGGTGATAAATGACAATAAGGCAAAAGGGGTGTGGCACTCAGGATTTACTGCGGGAGAAACACAATCTTCTGTCATTTTAACTTGGCGAATATCTGCAATTTCACGAGTGATCTTAGCCTTGGGTAATACACCACCATGGCCAGGCTTTGCCCCTTGCGACAACTTAATCTCAATCATCTTAATAGAAAGCTTGGTTGCTGTCTGGCGAAATAAATCAGGACAAAAATCTCCCTCTTCTGTGCGACAGCCAAATAAACCAGTACCAATCTGCCAAACAAGATCACCGCCATGTTTCAGATGATAAGGACTCACGCCGCCTTCACCGGTATTGTGATAACACCCTGCTTTTTGTGCGCCTAAGTTAAATGCTTCTATCGCATTTGCACTTAAAGATCCAAAACTCATCGCAGAAATATTTAAATATGACGCGGCATAGGGCTGTTTGCAATTAGGGCCACCAATCATCACTGACTTAACATCATCTTTGACAATTTTAGGTTGTAACGAATGCCACAAACTTAAATAATTTTCTTCTAATAAATTACGCTGCGTACCAAAGGCAATGGTATCGCTGATGTTTTTAGCACGCTGATACACAAGAGTACGTTGCTCACGATTAAACGGGTTTTCTTCTGTATCATTGGCAATAAAGTACTGCTGAATCTCAACCCTATATGATTCAAGAAAATATCGAATGTAGGCAACCACAGGGTACAAACGATTAAGGCTGTGAAGACTAAAGTATATATCGTAAAAACCAATGACGGTATAAGCCATCGTGGTTAGCAATAAGAGTCCATTAATAAAACTAACGTTCTGGCTGAATAAATACAGCGCCAATAAATTGCCGATACTGGCGATGAGCCAATAGACCTTTTGCATCATGGTCATTGAGTGTCCTTGTAATAGCATCTGAATATTGAGTTCAATATCATACTACCCGACAACGTCTATTATAGAGAGGACTTATTTTACAGCCCGTTAACGTGATATCTGTTTCAGTTTAACGAGAGGTTAGCGAACTCAGGATAATACGCCGACTAATAAAACTGCATAAAAAGGGTGAAGAGCGTTATCATGACCGACATACTCAATGGCATATAAATTAATACAGCAGAAGGCGTAAAAAATGACGACAGAAGAAGAGATCAAACAGCTTCGCGCTGAAATAAAGCAATTAAAATACGCTCTATTAACCGTGTTCAAAGAATGCAGCAATAGTGAGCCGCATCAGCTGGCTAAAAAAATTCCTCAGGTTAAAAGATCAATCATTGAACGCGGTTTAAATATTGATGCCATTATAGATGGCACACTTTAGGGCATTACCATAAACCGCTGGCCGTAACGCCGCTTATAAAATTTAAGAGACTAACGATAGCTTAACGTGATCGATACACATTACCCTGAAGAATACATCGCTATAAAAATAAGGAATTTCTATAAATAAACCAAAGCCCTTATGGTCAATTCATCGTTATTAAAATCAAGGATACGTTATGAATGAAGTACCTGAAGGATTTGAACCCATTTTTAGAAGTAGTCCTTTTTTAGATTTATTAGGCCCACTCTATAATAAAAAAACAGCAACGGGATTATTAATTGGGCTTAGAGCTGAGAAGAAACACTGCAATGCCAGAAATCTAGTTCATGGTGGTGTGCTTAGCAGCCTTGCAGATATTGCACTGGGCTATAATGCGGCTTTTCAGGGTAAAGATCCTGTACCCATGGTCACCGCAAGTCTTAACATAGATTACGCAGGGTCGGTAACGCTAGGCGACTGGATTGAGATATCAGTCGATGTGCAGAAGGTCGGTAGAAACATGGCCTTTGCCAATAGTTATTTCTTCGTCGATTCAAAACGCATTGCCAGAGCAAGTGCTGTCTTTAATGTGATCAATTCATAAGGCTTGAAACGCATGAATACCCAAAGCGCCTTAGAATTAAAAAGTGTGTGAGTTGTTGGAATCAACAAAGAAAACCTTTGACGTAGTTTTCTATAGGATGGATATTAAGGTGTGATTGTGTGCAGGTAGTCATTTACTGTTAGATTATCTATAGTATTAGTAAGAGTTGTGAGAACTAAGACGCAAGATCTAGGAGATAAATATTGAATATTCATGGTCAATGGAAGTTAGAAGTTAATAATAGAGTGCTGCTACAATGGTTTGAGGGATCATGGAATGAAGAAGCCACATTAGCTTACATGGAAGAATTTAAAAAAATTGCTCAACCTCTGATATCGGGCGAATGGGCTATTTTATCAATCTTCGAGGCTTGGGAACTTGGGGTACCGGATATTGAGCCCCATATAATTGAGCATTGCCAGTGGTTTAAAGACAATGGCTGTATTAAAGATAGTCATGTGTATTCAGCTAATGTTGTTAAAAAAATGCAGTTAGAAAAAATCATTCCTCATACTGAGGGAAATTACGAACGTTTAGTATTTTCAGATATAAATGAGGCGACTAATTGGCTAAAAGAGTGTGGTTTCGAACTACACGGTAGTGATTTTTTGTTGAATTACGGAAAGTTATAAACCTAATGGCAGCGTGATAAGCCAAGCTACTCATAAGAGTTTTGAATACGTCTTTTATCATAGGGGCAGTAGTAGAGCTCTCATTAATCACTCTAAA
>JBNMPQ010000174.1:0-6352 GCA_051276935.1 Oleispira sp.
TAAGTTCCCCGCTGAGTCGGTGCCTATATCTTCAAATAGCGCTTGTTTAACGGTATTGCGGATGTCGTCTTTAAAGGGAGTTAAATCAAGCGGCATGGTTTACTGTCTCGTGAATCTATTTAAATGTCTTTATAAATAAGGCCAGTTTTTATACTCGCCTTATTTACTTTTCTTTTTCTAAACTTCTTTTTTTAAGCGTCTATTTTCAACGCTCTTTTTCTGCAGCTTCTTTCTCTAAAGCACTTTTCTGTTGTGCCGCTTTGGTTAGCTTAAATACAACAGGGCTAAGCAATAACAGAGCAATCAAGTTAGGCAGTGCCATTAACGCATTTAACGTATCAGCGACTAGCCAGGCTAAATCTAGCTGAAAAGTGGCGCCCACAGGAATGGCTAATATCCAAGCAATGCGGAAGAAAATAATCGATTTTACACCGAATAGGTATTCAGCGCATTTTTCACCATAAAAAGACCAGCCTAAAAGGGTGGTGAATGCAAAAATAATGAGGCCGAAGGTGACTATATACTCACCGACCGAGGGTAATCCTTGGCTGAAGGCTGCAGAGGTTAAGGTTGCTCCTGACAGCGCTTTGCCCGTTTCTGGGTCGATGATTTGCCAAGCCCCAGAAGCGACGATGACTAATCCCGTAATGGTACAAATAACTAAGGTATCAATGAATGTCCCCAGCATGGCAATAGTACCTTGCTGCACAGGATTGTTGGTTTGGGCTGCTGCGTGGGCAATCGGTGCGCTACCTAGACCTGCTTCGTTAGAGAAAACACCCCGTGCAATACCAAAGCGAATCGCCATCCATACGCTGGCACCCGCGAAGCCACCAACCGCGGAGATTGGGGTAAATGCGTACGTGATAATGGTTGTAAACGCTTCAGGGATACGATCGAAATAAATAACCAAAAGGATCAGGCCGCCAAGTACATAGGTAATGGCCATAAAGGGAACGAGTTTACCCGCGACGATGGCGATGCGTTTAATGCCACCTAGTAAAACTAACGCTGCTAAAACCGCTAAGATAATTCCGGTAACTAACTCAGGGACTTTAAATGAGTTGTGCATTACGTCGGCAACGGAGTTGGCTTGCACGCCATTACCTATTCCGAAACCAGCAATCATTCCGAAAAAGGCAAAGGCTGTCGCCATCCATTTCCAGTTAACCCCAAGGCCATTTTTGATGTAGTACATCGGGCCGCCAACAAAGTTGCCATTCTCATCTTTTTCTCGGTAATGCACAGCAAGAACTGCTTCCGCGTATTTTGTGCCCATGCCGATTAAAGCAATCATCCACATCCAGAATAATGCACCAGGGCCGCCCATGGCGATTGCGGTTGCTACCCCTGCGATATTACCAGTACCAATGGTGGCTGAAAGCGATGTCATTAAGGCATTAAAACTAGAAATATCCCCTTCGCCTTTTGCCTTTCGGCCTGACCATAAAAGGGAAAATCCTTTTTTGATATTAAGAATGGGATAGGCTTTTAGGCCTAATGTAAGAAAGAGCCCAGTGATCGCAATTAGCAATAACATAGGGGGACCCCATGCCCAACCATTAACGGTATTGATAAAATCGACCATGAAGTCTTCCTTTATAGGTAATATTAAGTGATTCTTAATACTATACTCGGCTGATTGTATCAGTCAAAATCAATGCGACAAATCTTTTAAAATAAGGCGAAAATGTGAAGCAGAGCCACACGATGGGGTTAGTCGTTAACGATCATTGGTTGAATGTTGCACAAAAGTGTCCGTCTCCCAACTTTAATGAACGCCCTGATGATGAAGTTTCGTTATTGGTTATTCACAATATTAGCTTGCCACCTAAGCAGTATGGTGGGCCCTTTGTAGAAGATTTTTTTTGTAATTGTTTAGATGCAGGTGCCGATCCGTATTTTGCTGAGATATCAGATTTACAGGTCTCTAGCCATTTATTTATTCGTCGTGATGGTTCTGTCATCCAGTTTGTGCCTTTTAATCAGCGTGCTTGGCATGCCGGTTTGTCGCATTATGCGGGTAGAGATAACTGCAATGATTTTTCCATCGGTATCGAAATGGAAGGGTGTGATGATGAAGCGTATACGGAAGATCAATATGCATGTTTGCAGCACGTTGCGCAGTCACTCATGATTGCTTATCCACAGATTTCTCGCGATCGTATTACGGGTCATGAATTTATTTCGCCGAAGCGAAAAACGGATCCGGGCCCAGCTTTTAAATGGCAAACATTATTTACCCGCTTGAGCTGCTAAACTGATTAATAGTGACGTGTTGTTTTAAGCGTCGCTAATCGTATACCTGATATGTGTGGAGCAGGGCAGCTCTCGATAAATACCTCTTAAAAAATTAGTGGGTTATTACATGAAGTTCTTGATTTTATTCATCACCCTTGCAGTGCAACATTATTTGGGCATTAACCGAAGCACGACGAAAAGTCGCACTTTTAGTAAGTGGTTTAATTTGTTTCAAGGACGTTCGTGGTTCCAAAAACTTGGGCGCACAGGACGGTATAATTTTATCGTCTTTATACCGTCAATTATAATTGGCGGTTGCTTTGTCATGATTGAAGATAAACTATTAGGCTTACCCGCAATTGTTTTAGAGGTTGCCTTATTACTTTACGTATTAAGTCATGCCGACTTTGAACGCCATGTTACTCAGTACCGTGATGATCTTGCTCATGGTGATATTCAGGGCGCTTATCGATGTGCAGAGCAATACTTGGCCATTCCTGAAATAGAACTGAGTGATGAGCTGTCTAAACTGCATGATCAGGTATGCCATACCATCTTGCATCGCTGGTTTGAGTTTTTCTTTCTAATGATCTTTTGGTTTTTGGTCTTAGGAGTGCCGGGGGTTTTATTAGCGTGGTTTAGTCTGCAGTATTCCCAACTTGTGCATTGCGAAGAGAAAGCATGGCGTCCGATGCATTGGTTGTCTTGGATTCCTGCGCGTTTATTAGGCTTAACGTTTGCACTGGCAGGAAATTTTGTGCAGGCAGTTACGATCTGGAAGCAGACATTGTGGAAGTGGCGCACTCCCGCCGATGTTGTGCTGTATAAAGTTGCTTTGGCTTCTTTGTCAGGAAGAAATGATAAAGCGAGCTGCATGGATACCATGACGAATGCTGAAGCAGATACCCAAGTTGCCTGTGATCAGATGCAGGAATTACAAATGCTTCATCGTCGCAGTGCGATCGTGTGGCTTGCGGTCATCGCGTTAATAACGATAGTGGGAGGCACTCTTTTTTAAGCGGTTCTTTTATTTATCACTGTTTTTTCATACCTAAAATAGGCTTCTCTTCATAAAAAAGCGGCTCCACGAACGCCGCTTGAGTCTCCATGCTTGGCTTTTACTAGCTGAGTTAGCACTTGGTCAGAGAAAACGTACTCGGGCAATAATTCTGGCACTCGAGTGTACAGATAATCAATATTCGACATCCCACCCCCTAATACAATCACTTCAGGATCGATAATATTAATCACACTGGCCAGTGACTTTGCCAGTTGGCGGGCATAAATATCGAATACTTTTATTGCGTGTTGATTACCTTCAAGCAAAGCCTGATGCCATTGTTCAGACGTTCGTTTTGTATCGTTTCTTTTATTAGCATGCCGTGTAAAGCCAGGGCCAGAGAGAAAGGTTTCAATACAACCACGTTTGCCACAGTAACAAGGCATCAAAGTTTCATCTGCTTGAGGCCAAGGCAGCGGGTTGTGTCCCCATTCACCACAAATAGCATTCGGGCCAGAAATCAATTGTTTATTAATGACCAAACCTCCGCCGCAGCCCGTGCCGATAATAATACCAAATACTGAATCAGCGCCTTTAGCAGCACCGTCTTTAGCTTCAGACAGTACAAAGCAATCGGCATCATTGGCAATTTTTATGGGGCAATTAAGGGCATGCTCTAAATCTTTTTGAAAGGGCTGTCCAATTAAACAGGTGGTATTAGCATTTTTAACCAAACCTGTGGCGGGACTAATGGCTCCAGGAATTCCAATGCCGATGTGCTGCGAAGTTTGGTTGAGTCGTTTTATTTGCAGCCGATGTTCGGTATTAGAAATTAACTTTGTGATTGCGGTAATAATGGCTTGATACTGACTAGGGGCAGATTTGAAGGTGTGTTGGGCGGGTGTTGAAATGCGTTGGCGAAGCAAAGTCTCTCCTTGTGGGGAGAGGGCTATGATTTCGATTTTAGTTCCCCCTAAATCAACGCCTATTTTAATAGGGGGTGTTGATAAAGAATTCGTGTGATTGTCGAGCATGAGCGGTTCATTTATTTTTTCTCAGAATGATACGAGGCTAACATTAATTGTGCATGAGCGCTCAGTTCAATTACTTTGCAGCCGTTTCCATACATACTGGGAGTTATACGGTGTGTCCACATGACTTGAGCTTTGACTTGTCCCGTTCGACGGCTATCAATATGAGGTGGGATATCGACCATGTCGACTTCTAATATTGTGCCTATTTCTAAGGGTATATACGATGACAACATAATGCCTGTGGCAGAGAAATCGACCATCAAACCTATGTATTCCTTTGAGTCATGCATAAATAAGCTAACGGTAGCTTCCAAGACTTGTCGTGCATGCAGGCGATTTTCTTTGCTCATAGCGGTATACTTTCCCGATTTTATTAAATAAATTATAGACGTTATTTCGTAAACCGTTATTAAGCCGAAGGCATGAGTGAGTGACATGAATAATCAAGTGCATTTGGTATTGGGTGGGGCACGTTCCGGAAAAAGTCGCTTTGCTGAGCAAGAGGCGACTGAATCAGCGAAAAACGTGGTCTATGTTGCCACGGCCACGGTTTATGATGATGAAATGCAGCAGCGTATTGATCGTCACATCGACGACCGGCCAGATCATTGGTTGACGGTGGAAGAGCCGTTATTATTAGCTAATGTACTTAAACAGCATGCGTGTGAAGATACATGTTTATTAGTTGATTGTTTAACGTTGTGGTTAACCAATGTGCTGATGGCCGAGGAAGGTTCTTTTGATCGTGATGGGCAAAAGATTGGGCCATTAGGCGTTAGATCCTTTTCTGACTACAAAAAAGAATTATTAGAAACGTTAGCAGGCTTGCCAGGTGAGGTTATTTTGGTTAGTAATGAAGTGGGTCAAGGTATTGTTCCACTGGGCGCATTAAGCCGACGTTTTGTTGATGAAGCAGGTTGGCTGCATCAGGATATTGCGTGCATTGCAAAACAAGTTACCTGGGTGGTTGCAGGCTTGCCGATGGTGTTGAAACGTTAAATTATTGCATTACTTATTTTCTAAAAATCTAAATTGAGTTGAAAAAATGGCACAAGTTTGGTGGAAAAATGATTGTTTAGCAATTAACGAAAAAGTAAAAACTCAGGCTCAAGAACGTCAGAGTGTGCTAACAAAACCACCCGGTTCTTTAGGGCTTTTGGAGGAGGTGGCCATTACATTAGCGAGTTTATATGGTGATGATGCGCCTGATATTAAACAACCTTTAATTGCTGTTTTCGCGGGCGATCATGGTGTGGTCGCGCAAGGTGTTTCAGCTTTTCCTCAGGCGGTGACGGTTGAGATGATCCGCAACTTTGTGAAAGGTGGTGCGGCCATTTCGGTATTGGCACACGTGAATAACGCGGAATTAAAAGTTGTTAATTGTGGAACAGCCTTTGAAATCGATTTTGCCGATGATTATAATACGTTATTAGACTTTCAAGTTGCACCAGGTACCGCAGATTTAAGCCAAGAGAGTGCGATGACTGCTGAGCAATTAGAGCAAGCATTGAATATTGGTAAGCTTGTGATTGAGCAAGGAAAAAAAGACGGCATCGATTTGTTCATTGCCGGTGAAATGGGTATTGGAAATACGACCTCCGCCTCGGCTTTAGGCTGTGCTTACCTCTCTCAATTGCCGTCAGAAATGACCGGGCGGGGAACGGGTATCAATGATGCGGGATTCAATAATAAGATTCATGTTATAGAAAAAAGTTTAGCGCGCCTGTCATTAATTGAATTAGGTGCAGAGCAAATTTTACAAGAGTTGGGCGGTTTCGAAATCGCAGCCATTACAGGCGCTTATATTCGTTGTGCCCAGTTGGGTATTCCTGTGTTGGTGGATGGTTTTATTACCACAGCTGCTGCGTTAGCGGCGTGTAAAATGAACCCTGAAGTTAAGGACTGGTTGCTGTTTAGCCATCAGTCTGAAGAGCAGGGTCATGTATTTATGTTAGATGCCCTTGATGCTCAGCCATTATTGAATTTAGGTTTGCGCTTGGGTGAAGGGAGTGGTGCAGCGACTGCGTTGCCATTATTACGCCAAGCGTGTGCGCTTCATAACAGAATGGCAACGTTT
>JBNMPQ010000175.1:0-6277 GCA_051276935.1 Oleispira sp.
CATTTCTTTCTTAACGAGGTAATCTTTTTTAACCAGTTCTTTCATGCGTTTTTCAATCGCAGTTAAGTCTTCTGGAGTGAAAGGACGCTCATAATCGATGTCGTAATAATAACCATCATCAATCACAGGACCGATGGCCATTTTAGCCGTTGGATAAAGCTGCTTAACCGCATGACCAATCAAGTGTGCAAAAGAGTGACGAATGACTTCAATCCCTTCTGCATCACGACCGGTGATCAATGAAATATCGGCATCATGCTCAATCAATTCGCAAGCATCAACCAGCTCACCATTAATACGACCGCACACCGTCGCCTTGGCAAGACCCGGACCAATATCTTCGGCCACTTGCATCAGTGTTACGGCTTGGTCAAACTCGCGCTTGGAACCATCAGGGAGTGTAATAACAGGCATCAAAACTATCCTTTCACAGTGGTGACCCCTACCAAAGGTCACATGACGTACAAAAACAACCACCTCTATACAAGGCCGCCGTACTTAAAATTTTAGACGAGGGAGATTACAGCGCAGGTAAGCATGTGTAAAGAGCTGATCAAGCTATAAACAACACTAAACACTTAATTTTTTAACTTTTAATTCTCATGCCTTTCTTTCAATATTTTTTACCCGTCTAAATTAACCCTGTGTACTATGGATTTTTTGAAAGCGAAGTGGCGTAATGTTTAGCCATTGTTTAAATGCCCGAGAAAAAGCGCTTTGTTCCGAATAACCCAGTAATAACGCTATTTCAGACAAAGTTAAACGCCCTTCCTTTAAATATTGCTGTGCTAATTGCTGACGTGTTTTTTGTAATAATGCTTTAAAAACTAAATCACGCGTCTCCAATCGACGATGCAAAGTGCGCGATGACATATTCATATAACGAGCAACTTCTTCCATGGTCGGATTGCCCTCTTGCATTGCACGCAACAGATATCGATAAAACTGCTGCTCGAAGTGGTCACCGTTAGGGAGGACATCTAATAATGCGTGAGCTTGGTGATCCAATAAGGCTCTTAATGCAGGATCCGCTTTCTCAACTTTTAACGTCAGCATTGAAGCAGGAAAAGAAATATAAGTATTCTTACAACCAAACTCAACACCACAGCCCAGCACCTTGTAATAGGGTTCAACATTTACTGGCTTAGCATGCACAAAACCGACTTGGGTTGGCGTTAAGGTCTCATCTCCCACCAGCATTCTGACATAACTGGCCATGCTAGAAATTAAGGTCTCGTCAGACTCTCGCGTCGAGTAACCATAATCAAAAGGCCATGAAAAGGTAACCAAATCACCCTCAGCGCGCGTAAAGGCTTCGTTGCCTTCATACAAAAGGCGCTGAAAACGTTCAAAGCGCTGCAAGGCTTCCGCTAAGTATTCACACGACAGACTCAAATACCCAAGCACACCACAATGACTCGGTTGTATGTAAGCACCCACTTCTAAACCAATATGGGGTTTATTATATAACTTGGCAATGACCTCTAAGGCATGCCACCAATCAGTAAAGGGGATTCGAGAATTGGCATTATATTGAGATAGCTGTTGTCGCAGAGCGTCAATTTCAGCAACCCCTTTTTTAGGCATATTCTTGCTTAATGGATTCGCATCTAAATAGCTCAAGAGTAAGTTGGCTAAATCACCTGCCACATTAAAATTTATTAACATATGCTTATTTTAAACCAACCAGGGATTTAACATTAAAGACTTCACTATTGCTGTATTGGCAGTCAATGTCAAAAATGAAAGCCATAATGTCAATAATTCTGACTAGAACTCCCACATAATTATCTCAATGAAAAAAGTTTAAAAAAGAAATAGCCAAAAAAAAACTATAAAAGCTCTTAAAGAGCTGGAGAGATTAATGGAAGATTTAGTTCGCGCGATTGGTTTTATATTAGCCGCCGGAGTCGTTTTTATGGCGATGATGGTTTTTGAAGCTTGGTATTTACACTGCAAAACGGGCAAGACCAATTACCAGTTTGGAGAAACGCTGGCCAACCTAACAACAGGCGCCTCTTATAAAATTGTCGATGGTATTGCGATTGCTCTCTTTATTACTGCCTTTTCCGACATGATCAACCCCTATGGTTTAAACTGGAATCCAGAGCCTTCTATTTGGGCATTTGCCGTCTTATTTGTACTTGCCGATCTCTGTATGTACTTCAATCATTTAGCCATGCACAAGTTTCGATGGTTTTGGGCAACACACGTCACCCATCATTCATCACAAAATATGAATTTGTCGACCGCTCTTCGCCAGAATTTTCTTAATGCATTAAACGGCAACTGGTTATTAATGTGGGTTCCACTGTCATTAATTGGCTTTGATAAAGACTGGATACTGATTGCGATTGAAGCCAACCTTCTTTATCAATTTTTCTGCCATACCGAAGCGGTTGGCCGCTTGGGCTGGATTGAAAAAGTATTCAATACACCCTCCCACCACAGAGTTCACCACGGTAGTAATCCCGCACAAATTGATCAAAACTTTGGAGGGGTCTTTATTATTTGGGATAGACTGTTTGGTACTTTTCGTGACGAGCAAGATGCCGGTGTTATTAAGTACGGTGTAACACGCATGCCAGAAAAACCACTGAACCCTTTTTACATTCAGGTTTATGAATTGGTATCGATATTTAAAGATTTATGGAAATACAAAGATTTAAGAATTTTATACAAACACCCAGAGTGGGTAACAGAGAAGTATGGGAAGCAGTAAAAACACGACACGCACAACGACTATCTAAATACTCTTTACCCAGTACTCTTTGATAATTAACCAACAAAAAAGGACATGCTATTTTCTATACTAAATAGAAACAGCATGTCCTTTATTATTTTCATTCAATAAGAATAGAAGAATCAGCGCATCATAGGAGGCATTCCGCCGCCACCGCCAGCACCCGTCATTCCACCCATCGCGCGCATCATTTTCTTCATGCCGCCTTTGGCTGTCATCTTCTTCATCATCTTTTGCATTTGCTTATGCTGCTTCAGCAAACGATTGATGTCTTGAATCTGAGTACCAGAACCACGCGCAATACGCTTCTTACGAGAACCATTAATTTTATCTGGGAAATGACGTTCCATCGGAGTCATTGAGCAAATAATAGAATCCATCTGTTTAAACTGACCTTCAGCGGCATCCGTTTGCTTAGCCATGTTAGCCATGCCACCCATTCCTGGAAGCTTATCTAACATAGAAGTGATGCCCCCCATGTTATTCATCTGGCGTAGCTGATCACGGAAATCTTCTAAATCAAAACCTTTCCCGGCTTTTAATTTCTGTGTGAGCTTATCGGCTTTTTTCTTATCGATTTTGCGCTCGGCATCTTCGACAAGGGTCATGATATCGCCCAAGTCTAAAATACGAGACGCGACACGATCGGGATGGAAAGGCTCTAATGCCTCTGTTTTCTCACCCATACCCATGAACTTAATCGGCTTGCCCGTCACATGACGAACAGAAAGCGCAGCACCACCACGCGCATCACCATCAGCTTTGGTTAGAATCACACCCGTAAGCGGTAATGTATCGTTAAAAGCTTTGGCCGTATTAGCAGCATCTTGCCCTGTCATCGCATCAACAATGAACAAAGTTTCTTGCGGAGAAATTGCGGCGTGCAGATCTTTAATCTCGCCCATCATCTCTTCGTCAATCGCCAAACGACCGGCAGTATCGACAATCAAAACATCAGCGAATTGTGTCTTCGCAGCTTGAATGGCCGCTTTCGCAATATCAATCGGCTTCTGACTTACATCAGATGGGAAGAATAAGGAACCCACTTCTGTCGATAAAGTTTCAAGCTGTTTAATGGCTGCCGGACGATAAACGTCGACAGACACCATCATGACTTTTTTCTTATCACGCTCTTTTAAGAAGCGAGCCAGTTTTGCAGCGGTGGTGGTTTTACCTGCACCTTGCAAACCTGCCATCATAATAATTGCAGGCGGCTGTACGGCTAGATTAAGACCTTCATTAGCCTCACCCATCATGTCGCGCAATTCATCATTTACAATTTTTAGAAATGCTTGGCCTGGATTTAGGCTGGTCATTACTTCGGAACCAATAGCACGCTCTTTTACACGGTCGGTAAATGCTTTTACCGCCGGTAACGCAACATCGGCTTCCAATAACGCCATACGCACTTCGCGCATCGTGTCTTTAATATTTTCTTCGGTCAGCTTGGCCTGGCCAGTAATGCTCTTTAAAGCACCACCTAGGCGGTCTGTTAAACTATCAAACATGGGCTTATGTCAATCACAACGAAATTAAGTCATCGATTGTACAAATATCGGCCCAACATTGCTAGCCGAGCTTGGCCTTATCCCTTGGTTGTGAGAAACTTTTATCCTAATAAACACCTTATCAACCTATTCAAAGGAATAAACAGGCATGAGCGGAACCTTTAGCGCAGCCTTTTTTGCTTACCCCGCAGCACTTTTATATTTATTCGCGGCTTTTCGTCAATGGCAAACATTAAACAATAAGAAAAGCGCCGATAAAGCACTTGTACTTACTCTGGGGTCGACCGCAGGCATTCTCCATCTACTATTATTGGCAGGTTCGTTTGTTCAATACGGAGGCTTTAACTTTGGCTTTTTTAATGTAGGCATTTTAATTTCTCTCGTTATCAGCCTATTAGTCATCGTCAGCAGCATCAGCAAGCCGTTAGAAAACTTATTAATTGGCGTCTTCCCTATGGCCGCATTAATTATACTCATTGATACGGTTACACTTAATTCAGACAATGTATCGCAGTTAACAGGGGGCTTAGGCTGGCATATCATTTTATCGATTCTCGCCTATAGCATACTGGTGATCGCTTCAATTCAAGCAATCCTACTGTATCTTCAAAACAAGCAACTTAAGAGTCACAATACCTCGGGCCTTGTTAAGGCGTTACCGCCTCTTCAAACCATGGACGCATTGCTGTTTGAGATGATTTGGGTGGGCATGGTGCTATTAACCGCCGCTTTTATTATTGGCTGGCCTTACATTGTTGACATTAAAGGGCAGCAATTACTGCATAAAACCGCCTTGAGCATTATGTCTTGGTTGGTCTATGCCATCTTACTGTTTGGGCGCTTTCAGTTTGGCTGGAGAGGCATTACGGCCAGCCGCTGGACCTTAGTGGGAACAAGTTTCTTAATATTGGCTTATTTCGGCTCTAAATTTGTATTGGAATTAGTACTCTGAGCCAAAATTTTGGTATCCTTGCGCTTTTAAAATAACGCAAGGAACTCGTCTTGAATGACGTCCCTCTCAGTATTCTTTTCGGCATACTGTTTTTACTAATCATACTCTCTGGTTTTTTCTCCAGTTCTGAAACTGGCATGATGTCTCTCAACCGTTACCGGTTGCGTCACATGGCGAAGAATAAGGACAAGGGAGCTATGCGCGCATCCAAGCTTTTAGAAAAGCCGGATCGCCTAATCGGCACTATTTTAACAGGTAACAACCTTGTTAACTTCGCCGCCGCCGCCCTAGCAACCATCATTAGCCAACGTTTGTGGCCAGACAACCCTGATTTAGCCGTTTTCGTAAACACTATTTTATTTACTCTCGTCGTACTGATCTTTGCTGAACTGACCCCTAAAACATTGGCGGCTATTCATCCTGAGAAGGTAGCATTCCCTGCGGCTCGCGTATTGGTGGGTATTCAATGGGTATTAACCCCGTTTGTTTGGTTTGTGAATACCATTGCCAACGCACTGCTTAAATTGGTTAAAGTTGATACTAATGCGACCCCAGATAACTTAAGCACTGAGGAATTACGCACCGTTGTTCATGAAGCAGGAACCATGATTCCTAAGCGACACCAGCGGATGCTGATCAGTATTCTGGACTTAGAGAAAATGGCCGTAAATGACATCATGGTGCCGCGCAGCGAAATATTTGCCATTGATCTAGAAAATGATCTTGAAGACATAATTGAACAGCTGCGTACGACTCAACATACACGATTACCGGTTTACCGCGATGATATCAATGCGGTGGTTGGTTTATTGCACACGCGCAACGCGAGCCGTTTTTTAACCAATCCAGATTTTAATAAAAACGACATTCTACAAGAGTGTCGTGACCCCTATTTTATTCCAGAAAGCACCCCACTGCACACACAGCTGTTTAACTTCCAAAAGCAGCAACGACGCATTGCTTTAGTGGTTGACGAGTATGGTGACGTGCAAGGTATCTGTACCCTTGAGGATATATTGGAAGAAATCGTGGGTGAATTCACTACCGATACGGCCGCACTTGAAAATCCAGATT
>JBNMPQ010000176.1:0-6270 GCA_051276935.1 Oleispira sp.
GCTCAAAGAAACGCGATTGGCAGATTAATACCGCGCGCGATATTTTATTACAATATCGCCCCGCCAATACTCCGGTATTATTGGGTCGCCAATTAACGCGGGAAGACGAAAGCATTACCATAACAACACTGGATAAACTTGATGCGGCCGACGTAGATATGTTCACATTGGTTAGTGTGGGTAACAGTGAAACTCGTCATATAGAAAATGGCGATAAAGAATGGGTTTATACCCCTCGTGGTTACAGCAAAAAATTATAAAGGATTAATTCCATGACAGTTTATTTTATTGGTGCAGGTCCTGGTGATCCAGAGCTTATTACCGTTAAAGGGCAGCGTTTAATTAATGCTAGCCCAATCATTTTATACGCTGGTTCATTAGTGCCTCGCGCTATCTTGGCCGAAGTAGAAGACAGCGCTGAAAAAATTATTGATACCGCATCGATCGATCTTGATCAAATCATTGAGCACATGAACGTGGCTCACAAAGAAGGCAAAGATGTTGCGCGTGTTCACAGTGGCGATCCTTCTTTATACGGTGCGATTGGTGAGCAGATTCGCCGCTTGAATCAACTTGGAATCGACTTTGAAATCATTCCTGGTGTAACGGCAACGTCGGCCTCGGCTGCTTGGTTGGGTAAAGAGTTAACATTATCAGGTGTTTCTCAAACCATTATTATGACGCGCTATGAAGGCAAAACACCGTTCCCAGAACGTGAACGTTTACCTGCGTTGGCCGCGACGGGCGCAACCCTCGCGATTCATCTTGGCGTAACCCGCATTCATAAAATAGTCGAAGAGCTTTTGCCACACTATGGCGAAGACTGCCCAGTTGCCGTGTGTTATCGCACGTCATGGGAAGATCAAGATAAAGTGGTTGGTACGTTAAAAGACATCGTCGCCAAAGTCCGTGAGAAAAAATTCACCCGTACATCCCTTATCTTAGTGGGTCATGTTTTAGGTGAAGGCGACTTTGACGATTCTTATTTATACGATGAAAAGCAAGCACATGTGTTTCGTCCAAAAGTAAAACCAAATAAACCAAGAAGCGTTGACGATGCTAAGGCGCACCCAACCTTAAAGATATAAATGTCGATAGCTAATGATAAAGAAACATAAATTTTATTCAGGAAGCATTTTTAAATGACCAACAATACAATGAATAGCTTAGATGATGTTGTGAATAATCTGCCCAATGTATTACCAGAAAACAGCGGTATTATTATTTGTGGCCATGGCAGTCGTGCAAAAATTGCCGAAGAAGAATTTAGTTTATTAGCCAAAGGTTTACGTGAGCGTTTTCCCTCGATAAAAATTGAATACGGATTTCTAGAATATTCTTCACCGAATATTCATATGGCATTGGATCGTTTACGTGAGCAAGGTGTAAAACACATTTTTGCAGTACCTGGAATGTTGTTTGCAGCCACCCATGCAAAAAATGATATTCCCTCGGTATTAACGACCTACAAAGAAAACTATCCAGAGCTGACCGTCTCATACGGTAAAGAGCTGGGTTTGCATGATGAAATGATCAGTGCTTTTCAGCACCGAGTACTTGAATCTTTAGGTTACAGTGAAGCACCTGCAGCCGGTGAGTTATACGATACTATGCTGGTGGTTGTTGGCCGTGGCACATCAGTCGTTGAAGCCAATGCCGAAGCTGCAAAACTGACCCGAATTATAAGTGAAACGTTAGGTTTTGGTTGGTCTGAAACGGTTTATTCTGGGGTGACTTATCCGAGTGTGGGTCGTGGTTTAGAAATGGCGCTGAAGCTTGGTTTCAAAAAGATTGTAATCGCACCTTACTTTTTATTTGGTGGCCGCTTAATTGATCGTATATATGGCTATGTGGATAAGGTTGCTGCTGAAAATCCTGGCGTAGAATTTATTAAAGCCAACTACTTACGCGATCAAACACATGTATTAAATACCTTTATTACCCGCATCGCTGAAATTGCTCAGCCTGTGCAAGATAATGAGGTGGGTTTAATGGAAGATTTTCAGCGCCGCTTAGCCGCGGGTGAAGTTGATGTTCATCATCACCATGCAGAATTTCAACCTGACGAAACCAGCGAAGCAGGGCATCAGCATTCTCATGACGGTGATCACAGCCATGATGAATCACATAGCCACTCACACAGCCATGCTCATGAAGAGGTTAAAGAAACTGAAAAGAAAGCTGAGACTCCTGTTAAAGAACACGGCCATCACCATGCGCCATACAAGCACATCGCCCACCCGTTTGGGCCGCGCACGATGATTAACGACAATGTGTGCTGCTGTTTTATGCGCCAGTTTCCACAATATGTAATTGATGAAGAAAAGGCGATTAAGGTAGAGCGTGAAGGCATACCCATGTGTAAACGATAAGTATGATTTAAATAAAATGCACAGCCACTCAATAGGAGTGGCTGTGCAGAAAAAATGTTAAAAAATGATGCATACGCACACAGTTAATTTTTAGTGATCGAAAAAAACGTGCTCGTTTAGTCAGCTAGAATTTTAATATTGCGCGTTTATATAGAGCTTGGAAATGGATTTCAAAAAAATACCGAGTCAATTCAATGAGTGTACTGGAATCGTAAAATATCGTTTCTGTGCAGACATGTATGAGTATGATTAAGCAGTTAGCTTACAAATCACAAGTGTAATGCATATAAAAAAGATTAGAATGTTAATGAAAATAACGCTCTATCTTGTAAAACTTGTAATGTAAGTATTTAAAAAATGGAATCCAATAGACACGTAGTAGGGGAGAATAAAACTAGATAAAAACTAATAGATGCAGTTCGGATGTATGTTCGAGATAAGAGAACTGAAATGTTGATTGATGTTTTTTTATTTATGACAATAGCTTTTCAAAAGTAACTTAGGCTCTATGTATTATGGACTGCTAGCCGGTGATATGATTTCTGATTGCAGTGCTGATCTGCCTGCTGTAATCGCTAATTTTTATTATAATCGTATGTTATCCCCGTTATCTATGAGTGCGGGAACTTAATATTTAAAACTAATTATTGAAAATATAAGAATAACGACTGATATATTAAAACGTCAGTATAAGCGACATTAGTTTTGATTTGATATCAAATTGATTGCTGCTGGCGTACGCAATGTTATTGGAATTGTTAGTAGTGGCTGGATGTATGTTTTCAAAGAAAGTTTCTCGTCGTACACCTTCTCACACATACTTAATCATATAATGTTTTTCTCATAACTTGCGGTTAGCTAAATTTTATAAAAGGAAAATTAAACAATGGCTAGAGAAATTGTAAATCAGTTTGTTCAGACAGGCATGAAAATCGATCGATCTTCTATGAGTAATTTAGTTATTACACAGAAAAACTATATGTATACTTGCATTATGGATTTACGAGATAAAACCATTTATATAGCTTCTCTATTAAAACCTCTTCAGGGTACAGATGATCACTATGGTACTGTTACTCCTATACATCAACGGCCTTTTCCCTGTGTTGTGTTAGGCGCGATAATCCCCCCTATTCTTCATAAGTCTCCTAGCTCCGGCCATTTGACCAGCCACCATCAGTTAGCTAATTTTGTGATTGAACAATTGCGTGGGGATCTTAAAAATGATGCGGACCACTTCTGCGGTTTTTCACTTCGATACGATGGCGATAAAAAAATGAGCTTGTCCCCTACGTCTCGAACATTGAATCCAGGATACAACGGCTCTCTAGAACCCCTTGTCAATAGAGCAATCGCTGCGTTTCTTCGCCCTAAATTAGCAAAGATAGGATTAACGCTGTTGTTCGTGGAAGCGCGAACAGATCCAGTTGCCCAAGCGGCAATACGTGGACAAGGTGCACATGCAGCAGGACTCTTTGCACAGATACAAGGCAAGCAATAGATCTTAGGAATATGATTTTTAAATTCTATGCGAGTCAATCAAAAAACGTTACTTCATGAAAAATAATCTTCCCCCGACAAAATGGACACCAAAATCTAACTAAAGATAAGGTGTCCAATGCCACGCTACACTAATCTAAGAAAGACTGGGTAATATACACATGAATGTAAAGTGAAGGCTGCTCAGCTAAGTTTAATCGAAGGTATTCAAGTTAAGACCGTCGTGGAACCATCCCAACAAGTTTCTGTACGAGAAGCTAAAGACTCTCTTCTATCAAATAACGATTTAAGAGGTCATGTGGTAACCATGGCTGCTTTAGAAGAAAAGGGTCTAAAAAATCTAAAAGGTGTTAAGGTTATTGAGTCACTAATAATTGGACCCTTTAATATTAGAGGCTCAACAAATATCTTCATAGATAAATGCTTGAAAAATACGATCATAAAAATAATGTGTTTTATTCAATGTTGATAGCATAAACGACCACAAAGAAGAGCATTATGTCAGCAGATTCACCACTCGTATCCATCGCTAACACTTTAAAACAGGAAAGTTACGCCTTTACTGCCATCACACCAGAGTCACACCGTACTATCCTAGACCGAGGCCTCATCGCTCGTAATTTGCGTGATGTGTTTGGCTGGAACCGACCTTTTTCGCCTGAAGTAGTACCCACTGAAATATTTAACGGCTTAATCAACTTGGGCGAGCTAAACAAAGAAGGTGATCAATATATTTCGACGCTGCGTTTCGCCACACTCTTTGATGATCTCTATCTGCACTCCGGCTATCCAACGACGGATCAAAATGCCGTATTTTTTGGCCCCGACACCTATCGCTACGCCAAGCTGCTGCGTGAGCACGTAACGTCAGCAACAAGATTGGTCGACGTCGGGTGTGGCAGTGGTGCGGGAGGGCTCTGCTTAAAAGATCGAGTCGAGAACCTTTGTTTGGCCGACATCAATCCCCAAGCACTTGCCTATTCCCGCATAAATGCTGAAATTGCCGGTATATCTGCCCGAGTTGAGACCCTTTACAGTGATATTTTGAGTGGCATAGAAGGTGACGTTGATTTGGTTATCTCTAATCCTCCCTACATGGTTGATGATACTGAACGGACATACCGTCATGGTGGAGAAAAATTGGGGGCTGCCTTATCCGTTAGAATCGCTGAGCAAGCACTGTCACGCTTGACTCCCGGCGGTAAGCTCGTGCTGTACACAGCGAGTGCTATCGTCGACGGTGTAGACACGTTTTGGCAAGCTGTAAAACCACTGTTATTAGAAGATCACCATGTTATTCATTATGAAGAAATTGATCCCGATGTTTTTGGTGAAGAGCTGCAGCGCCAAGCTTATCAAACGGTAGATCGGTTAGCGGTGGTGGGTCTGGTGGTGACGATCAAGTAGCCCTTAGTATTCCCTAAAAAATACAAACGCTGTGGCTTGTTATACAACAACGCTTATCGCGATAATGGAGGAACGACAGTCCTATGTATCAAAACAATAATCAGCAATTTCATCAAGATCTGATGCGTCATGGTCATTCTCGTATGGCGCCGACAACGCCTCAGCAAGAGAGCGACAGGGAAGCCAATTTACAGCATAATTTGGTAATGACTGAAAAAGAGACTCGTTTTTTTGAACAAGAGCGCCAAAAAATTCTTCATTTAGCCAATAATGCCCCTTCAGATACCGCGGGTTTTTTAACCTGGTTCGAAAACTTAAAAGAAGCAGGGCCTGGCCAAAATGATCCGCTTTTCCCTTGGTTAGCCGATCACGTTAGCGAAAACCAAATGCGTTGGTTTATTCAGCAGGAAGTGGCCGGTGAAGCGGGCTTTGATGATCTTGTCGCTCTAACACAGATAGGAATGCCCGTGCAGGCCAAACTTGAAATGGCCCGTAATTACTGGGATGAAATGGGCCGAGGCGCTGAACAAGGAATGCATGGCCCCATGCTGGATGCTACCGTTCGGGAACTCAACATCTCCGACAATACTGCCGACAGTGCTGTGTGGGAAGCGCTTGCACTGGGCAACCTGTTATTGGCAGCAGCATTCAACCGTCAGTATGCGTACCACTCTGTGGGTGCACTGGGTGCTGTAGAATTAACCGCTCCTACTCGCAGCGTTTGGGTCGCAAAAGCATTGGATAAACTTAACATATCCAAGTCAGGCAGCCTTTATTTTAAAATTCATTCTACTGTGGATATCAGGCATTCAAGAGACTGGAATAGAGAAGTCATTGCCAGTTTGGTTGACGGCAACCCCGACATTGCTCAAGCCATTGCCGAAGGCGCCTTGATGAGACTTAATGCCGGTGCGCGATGTTTTGACCGTTACCGCCGTGAGTTTGGCATCATCAGTGAAGAAGCCCATATACACGGGCCTCTTTGATGAGA
>JBNMPQ010000177.1:0-6263 GCA_051276935.1 Oleispira sp.
AACTATAAACCACTCGCGTTGTACGCTTTCTGGTTTTGCACTATAAGTTTTCATTAATTTCTCGCCTTTCTAGGGCTTTGCAATCTTAAAAAAGAGGCGGAATTCTACATAAGTAAAAGCCACCGCGCAAGCCCAATTTACGAAGTTACAATTCACAATGCCTTTAAGAAGCTCAGGGGGACGGGGCGAGCTAAATTAAAGCATTGTATTAATATTTTTCAGGCTGATGAAATCTCACCAAACCCCAAATCAAAGTCAGGAGGGCTGCCATAATGTCTAACAAGATGGCCAACGCCATAGCACTAGAGCTTTCTTCCTGATTACTGTAGCCCAATACTTGGCCTACATAGAAGCTAACGGCACTACCCAAGAAGCCAATTAATATGGCCGCTATGAGATAATAGCCTTTCGCATCATCGAGTGTCAGCTGACAGGTGTTAACCTGTTTCTGGAAAATTCGGTACGCACCATAACAGATTAACGCTGTCATGGATATTGAAATTATAAAATAAGCGATCATTTTCTATTCACCCTAAAATAGTGCACCGTGGCAATAGCTTCACTTTATTAGCTCAGCTCTTATCACAAGCTTAGTTCAGAATGGTCGTTTCGCTAGGACAGTCTTCGTTAACTGTTTAGCCCTAAATTTAGCGCTAATGCTCACGAGTAGAGCTAAATTCAACTGTTGGAAAGCGATCTTGAGTTAGACTTAGATTGACTCGCGTAGGGGCAATATAGGTTAAGTGACCACCCCCATCCAGCGCTAAATTATCAATTGCTTTGCGCTTGAATTCTGTGAAGATTTTTTCATCTTCACAGTAAACCCAACGCGCGGTACTGACAGCAATCGGCTCATAAATACACTCAACCTTATATTCATCCCGAAGACGCTGTTGCACCACATCAAACTGCAGCACACCCACCGCGCCCAAAATAAGATCATTATTATTAAGAGGCATAAATAACTGAGTCGCCCCCTCTTCGGATAACTGCTGCAAACCTTTCTGCAACTGCTTCATTTTGAGCGGGTCTTTTAAGCGTACGCGTTTGAATAATTCAGGCGCAAAGTGAGGAATACCCGTAAAGCGTAATTCTTCACCTTGAGTAAAGGTATCACCAATTTGAATGGTCCCGTGATTATGCAGCCCAATAATCTCACCAGAGATAGCTTCTTCCACATTAGTTCGATCGCCTGCTAAGAAAGTAACCGCATCTGCCACCTTAATATCTTTACCTAGACGCGAGTGTTTCATCTTCATACCGCGACTGTAAGTACCTGAACAGATACGCATAAACGCAATTCGGTCTCTGTGCTTAGGATCCATATTGGCTTGAATTTTAAAAATAAAACCACTGAACTTTTCTTCTGTCGGCAAAACAGTTCGCTCACCCGCTTGACGCGAAATGGGGGCTGGCGCCCAATCAACAAAGTAATTTAACATTTCTCGAATACCAAAGTTTGCTAATGCCGTACCGAAAAACACCGGAGTCAGCTCACCTGCAAGATACTCTTCTAAGTTGAACTCATAACTTCCGCCACGAACCAGTTCAACTTCTTCGATCATTTCTTCAACGACGTCTGCGCCTAGTGCCGTTCGAGCTTCGTCAGTATCAAGACCTTGAATCTGGACATCATCAGGAACGATACTCGCTTGCCCCGGCTGAATCAGATGTACAGTATCAGTATAAAGGTTGTAGACACCACGGAACGCCTTTCCCATGCCAATTGGCCAAGTAACTGGCGCACATTTGATTTTTAGTACCGACTCAATCTCATCCAAAACATCAATTTGATCACGAACTTCACGATCCATTTTATTTATGAAGGTAAAAATCGGTGTGTCACGCAATCGACATACATCCATCAATTTAACCGTTCGAGTTTCCACGCCTTTAGCGCCATCGATCACCATTAATACAGAATCTACCGCGGTTAGCGTTCGGTAAGTATCTTCCGAGAAGTCTTCGTGCCCTGGTGTATCAAGAAGGTTAACCATGCGGTCTTTGTAGGGAAATTGCATCACGGAAGTGGTAATTGAGATACCCCGATCCTGCTCCATTTTCATCCAATCCGAGGTTGCCATACGACCAGTTTTTCTACCTTTCACCGTACCCGCCAACTGAATAGCGTTACCTAATAATAAAAGTTTCTCGGTGATGGTGGTTTTACCCGCATCAGGGTGGGAAATAATGCCGAATGTACGACGTTTTCCAACTTCTTCTGCAAACTGACTCATTTTGCGTTTAGCCTATGATATAGATCAAAAACCACATTATACAGATTACTCACTAACACCGTATAATAATGAACGAATAATCGTCGAGTCTTATGTAATTTATGCAAAACCCTGCTTTATCAAACCTTAACAGCAATCTTAACTTTGTACTCAATCGCTTAACATTATTGCGTTGCGTGACTGCCACGCTACTATTATCTTTTGTTGTGTATCTTGAGCTAAAGAACTTCGCTCCCCCATTACAAACTTGGTTTATATTAGCAGGGTATATCCCCTTATTAGTGATTGGCTTTATTCAAAGCCGACGCGAATTATCATCAAATGCATTAGCATTTCATTTACTTTTCGAAACTCAACTTATCACATTATTTTTGTATTTCACTGGCGGTGCAGGTAATCCGTTAATTTCATACTTTCTCGTATTAGTTGTTATTGCCGCTTACAACTTAAAAAAGATATGGGTCTGGCTTATTGCGACCGCCTGCATTATTGATTACACAATACTCACTCAGTATTACCTTCCTTTAGAATCCGTAATGCCAAGTCATCATTTAGCAGGTAATAGTGGTGCACAAGGATATTTAATTTACTGGCACCTGGCAGGTATGTGGCTTACTTTTGTGATTAGTACCATCGCCTTGAGCTTGATTATTCCAGCGTTAATGGAAGACAGTATCAAAAAACGCTTACAACTCATCGAGCTGCGTGAAAAACAGCTAAAAAATGAACAATTAATAGGTATTGCAACACTCGCGGCGGGAACAGCTCATGAAATGGGCACACCCCTAATGACAATGGAAATGCTGCTAAACGATAGCCTTGAGTATCAATTTGATATTAAACAAGAAGATCGTAAGCTATTACACCAACAAGTTATGATCTGCCGACAAGCATTGCAGAGGCTATCGCTGGCAGGGCGAGATATTCACAATGAAACGCAATACATTAATGCCAATCAATGGCTCACTTCATTGCTCCATCGATGGCGCTTAAGTCAGCCTAATGCAATGTGGTCAAATCGAGGCTTTGAACTTCAAATCGAGATTCGAAAATCGCCTTTATTAGATCAGGCATTATTAAACCTACTCGATAATGCCTCTCAGGCAGGCTCAGAAAGCATAGAATTATCAAGTGAGGTTATCGATAAGCAGTGGTCACTCACAATCCATCAGCCCGACACTCAAGCGGCCGAGCATCTGCAGCAGCACCATTTGTTTTCAAGTAATAAACAACACGGGGTTGGATTAGGCCTTTACCTTAGCAATGCGAGCATTGAACAATTTGACGGCCAAGTACACCTTGCAGCCAATCGTGATGGTTCGACAACCTGCATTATTAGCTTACCCTGCAAGAGTCACGATTAATGGACACAATAAAACCCGCCAAGAACATCCTCGTCATTGATGATGATGAACATTTTGCTCAAATTCTTGGGCGTAGTTTAAAACGCTTCGGCCATACAGCGACCTATGCCACGAATACTGATGATGCGCTTCAGAAATTGGACTCAGCAAGGTTTGATTGGATTAGTTTGGATTTACGCTTAGGGCAAGAGTCAGGACTTACATTATTGCCAAAATTAAAGGCAATCAATCACGAGCAACGAATTGTTGTACTAACAGGCTTCGCTAGCATTCCCACAGCAGTAGAGGCCATAAAACTAGGAGCGTTTAATTACCTGCACAAACCTGCGACGGTAAAAGAATTACTCACAGCTTTTGGGGACAGTAACGATCAAACTGAAATTAAAATTAATGAGATTCCAATGTCGATCGAACGACTTGAATGGGAGCATATCCAACGAGTTTTACATGAACATAAAGGAAATATATCATCAACTGCTCGTGCTCTCGCCATGCACCGAAGAACACTGCAGCGCAAACTTCAAAAACATCCTACGCGCACCTAAAACTAAAGTAGGTTACAGATAACAGGCCAATAAAATAGCGTTTTCATGCCCTTGCTTACTCGGATAATAGTTATGACGTATGCCGACTTCATTGAATCCAAACTGATGATACATAGCAAAAGCAGATCGATTTGATTCACGCACCTCTAAAAAAACTTCAACACAATCTTTGGTGACCGCGTGCGCTAGAATATTTTCCATTAGCTGATAGCCAATACGCTGTCTCTGCGCTTTTGGTGAGACCGCAATATTTAATATACTGGCTTCGTCAGCAACCGTACTTAAAATGGCGTGTCCCAAAATTTCAGCGGACTTATCTTTTTCATCGATAGATTCAAAAACGATGCAATAATATCGTTTTTGGTTGCTCGCCATTATGGAAGCTGGACAGGGGAAGTCATAGGCTGATTTCTCATTAACCATTACGGCATCAAGATCAGTTTCTCGCATTTGGCGAATAGGCATTAATTAGGATACTTGTTTGTTAGAAAGTGTTTGTAAAGCCGACCAAAGTTGCTTTTTACCTGCAGTACTATAAATCTCACTGCACTTATCAACTGAATATAATGCCTTAGCCGCGACCTTACCAAGCCATTGAAGACTTGATGAATCAGTTGCCACCCAGCCACGAGCGCCTTGGCTGCTCATAAATTCCCACTGAGCAGTTAACGCCCTCATTGCAACGGCCATACCCTGATCTTCATGACTGCCTTCGATATAAGGCCATTTGAATTGAGAGTAACTTGCCTGATGCACTGTATTTCCAAGTAGTGAATAACTCACCGCTGTTTGAAAGCCGTGATCTTTCTGCTCAAAAGGCTGGCTTGAGACCCATAATATTCCACAAGGCCATAGCGCGAAATGTAATTCAAACGTTGGGACTGTTAAATCCATCTGAGAGATTTCTAAAGAAATAACAGGCTCTGCTATTTCTGTTGTTAACTCTGTTGATTCAGCCTGAATGGAATTACCTTGCGAAACATGATGTTTAATTGAAGAAGGTGTAACGTCTGTATGTTGAGTATTGCCCAATGTCTTAACGGTATCGTCTAACCCCATACTTACCAATAGGTCAGCTGCGTGACCCGCTTGAACAGGAGTACTATTACTCGCGGCTAATGGTGAATTATTCAATTCAGAAACTGCCAGCCAATTCGACTCAGCTGCATTATCCAAGGCATGGCGAGGCATCCATAACTGGATCCCCATCGCCTGCAAATACTCAATACGTTGCTGTTCTAACATAAGACTGACATAGGTACTGAATTAAGCCGAGAGGCTTAAACTCCCTCTATTTGCGGATGCTGGCGTTCTTTGCCATCCATTAACATATTCAGTGCACAAATATAAGCTTTAGCAGAAGCAATTACGATATCGGTATCAGCACCACTACCATTAACAATACGACCACCTTTTTCTAAGCGAACAGTGACCTCACCCTGTGAATCGGTGCCTTCCGTAATGGCATTTACGTTGTATAACTGTAAATTAGCTTTCGAATTAACAATTAATTCAATCGCTTTAAAAGCAGCATCGACAGGACCACTGCCATCAGATTTAGCTTTTTTCTCACCGCCATCCATATTCAGAACAACTTCAGACGTGGGTGTTTCACCTGTCTGACTATTAGCTGATAAGGAGACTAATTTAAAGCGTTCACAAGCCGTTTTTGAATTACTTTCTGATACCAATGACTGAAGATCTTCATCAAAGATTTCATGCTTCTTGTCCGCTAACTCTTTAAACCGTGCGAACGCATTGTTTAGCGCCTCATCAGTTGCAAACTTAACATTTAGCTCTTCTAAGCGACTGCGAAAAGCCGCACGCCCAGAGTGCTTACCCATAATCATTTTGTTAGCGCCCCAGCCTACGTCTTCAGCTCTCATTATTTCATAGGTTTCACGGTGCTTTAATACGCCGTCCTGATGAATGCCCGATTCATGAGCAAACGCGTTCGCACCCACAATGGCTTTGTTTGGCTGAACAGGGAAACCCGTAATAGATGAGACCAAGCGAGATGTGGGTACGATCTGAGTTGCATCAATACCCGTAGAAATATTAAACAAGTCATGACGCGTTCGGGTAGCCATCACAATCTCTTCTAACGAAGCATTACC
>JBNMPQ010000178.1:0-6261 GCA_051276935.1 Oleispira sp.
TAGCGTTTGTGGGTAAATATACGCGTTTCGAGAATCTAGCGGCGGGTTATGAAGGCAACTGGGATGATGACGAATAATCTGCTTTTGCTGGAGCAATATCAGCATCAGCCAAAGGCTCTTCTTTATTCTCGAAAGCTAAGGATAACGTATGAAGTTCAGTCGTAATATGAGTGATGGCTGATGCCTTTTCAGCCTTTTCAAATATTAATTTTTCTACATTACCATCGCTTTTTAAAACCGCAGAACGACTCTGTTTTTTAGGGATAATTTGAATATCCTGCACCGTTCGAGTATTCATAAAATTAGGTGAGACTATTTCAATTTTTGCACCGTGAAGACGATCGAGCGCATAACCATATAAGTTCGATTTAACCGACAGCAAGCTCAATGTGCCTTTAGCGCGTCCAGCCGCTCGATAGGTAATTCTAAAGTCACCCAGCTCTCTAATTTGAACAAAACCATCCGATAGCCAGCATCGTCAACGGCTAGGTATGATAATGCTAAAGTCTTTGAATGCTCAATATCATAACCAAGAGAGACATCTATCGAGATAATCGTTCCTGAACTGCGCACGACCTTTACTGGCTGAGTCACCATTAATATATTAGGAATCATAACCAGGTCGCTTTGCTCTGTTTGTACTTCGACATGCAGCAAGCTCATTTCAGTTGCTCGCCCAGTAACATCACTAACCGTAATGAAATCACCTAATTTGATATTTTTTATAACCTTCAGCATTAAGCCGGCAAGAATATTACCGATAAAGGCTGTTGAAGAAAAAGCGATCGATGCGCTAGGAAGAACACCCAGTAACGTTAATAGCTGACCCTCAATGTATCACTGAAAGGTAAAACAATTATAATCATCACCCCTGCAATTAACGTCAAAATCAACATCGTAAATTGAAATTTTCGGGTCTCACAATATTCTCGTAAAAATGATTAAACATAAATAATACGCCGACAATAACCATCAACACGACAGCAGGGATTAGCATTGTGTGATCCGCTGAAAATATCTGGCCTATTTGCTCTATCACGCTTTAATTTCCTAGCCCGGAGTCTTTTAAGAGTTGCTTCATTTTCTCTTGTAGATCTTCACGTTTGATCGGCTTTTCGATATGGTCAGGAAGCGCTTTTGGCAAGTCGATCTCGATGCATTCACCCGCAGCAACGCGTTCAATTAACAGGGCATAGTTGCGTGCAAATACCGGAAACGCTTTAGCTTCAACGCTATTTGCTAAAAAGAACCAATCGCTAGAACGGCCAGCATAATAAACAGCAGGATGGGTCCATGTGTATTCTTTTTTAGGAGAGGGTGCGCGACAGGCTTCAATATAAGCGGAATGTGCATCCGGCATGCCCAATAATTTGTGCGCCGAAGAATTACAGGCTTCAACGACATCATGAACATTGGGTAAAAACTTCTGCTGTTTAACGACCTGTTCAGCGGCAAACATAATCGTCTCTGCTGGAAAATCACCCAACAAACGCGCCCACAACTGTTTAGCCATGATCACCGTATCGTGATCAGGAAAGGCTTTTAAAAACTGATTATGGTAATTAAAGCGGAACAGTTCAAAAATCTGATTAATGGCCGATTTTTGATCTATATCTAACGGCCGCTGAGTACGATGCGGTTTTTCATTACCAGTCTGTGTCGGTGAGACGCTGCCTGCTTGCTGCAGCTGTTGCGTAACCTGGTTCAGAATTGGATTGAGTACCGCTTTGCGATCCCGCATTTGCCTTTCCACCTATTTGAGAGCCTTGGTTTAACTGTCTAGCCCATTGCTGCTTAACATACTGTAAGAATTTACTGTTCCAACTGGTTTGCAACTGATTGGAATCACGCCAATACATTACAAATTCGCCAATTAAACTTTTAGCATAAGGCACATCAATATGCGCCATTGCCAGAATATCATAACAGTCATTGTCTGGCTGCCAATCATCGGCAATACGAGTCGGTACAGACGAATGCTCTAGCGACGACGAATAACGCGCCCACTGCTGGCGAACGTGCTGAATAAATTTTGTATTCCATGTTTTATGCGCATCGCCACGCTCTTGCCAATACAAGACAAACTCAGGAATAGAATCTTGAATAAATTGCGGATCAATTCCCGCACGCTGCAAAATTTGCTGCGCATCTAAACTCGGCTGCCACTGTTGAGCAATCGGCCCGGCTTCTTCACGACGCGCTTGAAAACGTTCTTGGCGATCGGGAGCCTGAGCATGGCTGGTATTAAAAGCGGCCTTTTCAGCGATTCTCTGTTGCTTTTTATGGGCATCCGTTTGCGTATAGACCCAATGTTTTTTGATAAAACGAAAAAATTGAGTATTCCAATCGTTACGGTTATTGCCATTTTCTCGCGCCTGCAAAATAAACTCATCCAACTTGGATAAACTATAACTGTCAGGAATACCGTGTTGCTGCAATCGATTTAAACCATCACGAGTCGGCTGCCACTGTTGCTGCATTGGCTGCTTAGAACTTACTTGTTGAGGTGTAGACTGCTGAAACGCAGTTTTTTGGAAAGCTGGCTGCTGGAAAGAAGATTGCTGAGGTTGCGCTGATTTATCATGCTCACTACTCGCCACTGATATAGCCTGAGGCGTTTGCACATTATTCAATAAAGGCTGTTCTTGCGATGGAGTCCCAAAGCAAAAGATCAACTGCGGAGCGTCTGGAAACAACGGCGAAATAAGCCTCAATAATCCTTTTTCGTGTAAGTTTCGTAATACCAAACGAATTTTCTGATCATCCCAAAAGGACAAAACCTGACGCACTTGATCGTTATTAATGTGCCATTGAATACCCCCCATAGCTTGAGCAATATCATTAAGCCAGGTAAGGGCGATAGCCTCTTCCAAGCCGATTGTTGCGGCAAGTGCTGGTGAGAAAACCAGGGTTTTATCAGCAATCAATGGATGCATGAATATAATAACTCTACTAATTAGAAATGTTGTTTACGAGCTCAGTGCTAGTTTACGACTGCGCAGCCTGACATAATAAACCCTACCCAATATTTAGTCTTCTTGATTTAAGCGAAAAACATGGCCCGTCAAACTCGAGCAATTATTAACCTGCAGTATTTAAAAGATAACTATCAACTAGCAAAAAGCTTCAGTCAAAAAGCCTTCGCCGTAATTAAAGCGGATGCTTATGGCCATGGATTGCTCCCCGTAGCCCACGCCTTAGTCGACGCAGACGGCTTAGCGGTAGCCTGCATGGACGAAGCTTTACAACTGCGCCATGACGGTATCAAAAGTCCAATCCTTGTGTTGGAAGGCGCATTTGATAAGTCAGAATGGAAAGCGGCTGTTGAGCACGATATCGAAATGGTTGTTCACCACCAGAGCCAACTCGATATTTTAATAACCGAGCCAGACTTCTTACACATAAAGCTTTGGCTAAAAATAAATACCGGTATGAATCGCCTAGGTTTTCGCCTAGAGGAATCAGCTTCAGCCTTTGATCAGTGCCGCAATGTAGGACTCAACATCAAAGTGTTAATGACACACTTTGCTTGTTCTGATGATCTAGACAAACATAAAACTATTACCCAGTTTCAAGCACTGGAAGACATTTTACAACAACAAAAGGTCTTTTGGCCTGACCTTATTTTATCCAGTAATAATAGTGCGGCTATTATTGCTTGGCCTAACCTCTGTGACAATATCAGTCGACCCGGCGTCATGCTTTATGGCAGCTCACCTTTAATAAATGAGCAGGCAGATATCGCTATATTCAAACCAAAGAGCCGCTTAAAACCTGTAATGACGCTGAAATCGACTATTATTTCCAGTCATTTGGTAAGCGCTGGTGAAAGCATTGGTTATGGTGATGGCTGGGTGGCTAATCAAGATACTCGCGTGGGCATTGTTGCAATAGGCTATGGTGATGGCTATCCACGCAGCGCACCGACGGGCACACCTGTTTGGTGTCATGGTAAGCGATTACCGACCCTAGGTCGTGTGTCTATGGACATGCTTTGTGTAGACATCAGTGAAGATTCCAATATTGATGTGGGCAGTGAAGTTGAGCTCTGGGGCGAACATATTAATGCTAATGAAGTTGCCAAGCTTTGCAATACCATAAGCTATGAACTTTTTTGTCAGCTGACTCCTCGAGTAAAAAGAGTCTATAAATAGTTAACCGTATTTATAAATAGGAAGCACAAAAAAAGCGCCATTTATAAGCGCTTTTTTATCAATGACTAAAAATTATTTCCGTCTGCGTTAACTCAAACTTCTTTTAATTGAAGTGTTGTCAACGTATCTTGGCGAATCGTTCGCAAAAGCTCTGCATCTTCGATCAATGATTTACCATAGGATGGAATCATAGCTTTTAAGCCCTCTTTCCAGCCTTCGTTTTCGAGTTTGTCACTGAAGCATCGCTCAATCACATCAATCATAGTCTGAGTCGCCGTAGAAGCACCCGGAGAAGCACCTAGCAGCGCAGCCAAAGTACCATCTGCGGCGGCAACGATTTCTGTACCAAATTCTAACTTACCCTTTCCTTTTTCGTCTTTCTTGATGATCTGAACGCGCTGACCCGCATTCGCCAATGTCCAATCTTCGTCTTTCGCCTCTGGAAAATACGCACGTAACGAATCCATACGAGATTTATCAGACTGAAATACTTCACTGATTAAATACTTAGTCAGTGCCATATTATTCATACCAACCGAGATCATAGGCTTGAGATTGCTTGCTTTGACAGAAGCAGGCAGATCCATAACAGAACCTTCCTTTAAAAACTTAGTCGTAAAGCCAGCAAAGGGGCCAAACAAGAGTGCCCGCTTGCCATTGATCACACGGGTATCTAAGTGCGGTACTGACATAGGGGGGGCACCAATGGCCGCCTTTCCATAAACTTTAGCATGATGCTGGTTTGCGACCTCAGGCTTAGTACAGACCAACCACTGACCACTAACGGGAAAACCACCATAGCCCTCACATTCTGGAATATCGGATTTCTGCAGCAAGGGTAAAGCACCACCACCTGCTCCTAAGAAAACAAACTTAGAACGAACTCGCGTTACTTCACCGGTTTTATTGTCTTCTAATAAAACAGACCAACCCCCCACACTGCTTCGTTTCATATCGTCAACAGAATGGCCTAGTAACAATTCAAAATTGTCTTGCTGCTGTAAATACGAAACCATGTCGCGTGCCAATGAACCAAAATCTACATCAGAACCATGTTCAACACTGGTTCCTGCAACAGGCTCATTGCCTTTACGACCTTCCATAACAAGTGGCATCCACTCAAGTAACGTCGCAGGATCTTCGCTGAACTCCATGCTCTCAAATAAATGATGAGCACTCATTAATTCATGACGCTTACGTAAAAACTCTACGTTTTTCTTACCCCACACAAAACTCTTATGAGGAGTACGGTTAATAAATTCTTTAGGGCTTGGTAAAGCACCTGTTTTTACAAGGTGTGACCAAAACTGAAGAGTCACTTCGAAGGAAGCATTAATATCCAACGCTTTGGAGATATTAACGCCACCCTTTTCGTCTTCAGGGGTGTAATTCAATTCACAATAGGCAGCGTGACCCGTACCTGCGTTATTCCAACCGTCAGTACTCTCGTGAGCTACCTGATTAAGCCGTTCAACAATACAGATCTTTAGAGAGGGATCGAGCTTATTTAACATCATTGCCAAGGTTGTGCTCATTGCTCCGGCACCGACCAATAGGACATCTACTGTTTTCACTGTCATTCCAATTCGCCTATCGCTATTGCTTAATATTCGCCGATTTTTCGCGTTATATTCTACACCAATTCACTAATACTACCTACAGGATAACTTGGGCTATTCATTCGTCAAGCTCGGTCGTTGACCTTGTATTAAACACATTAATTAATTCTCAGAAACGAAAAAGCCCGCGCTAGGCGGGCTTTTCAACGAATAAGCAGGTGCTATTTATGCTGTTCGCGGCTCAATTCAACAACGGCTTCGATGAATGCACCCGCACGAGCTGGATCGACAAACTGGTGAATTCCATGACCCAAATTAAAGACGTGCCCTGCACCTGGACCGTAGCTGTTTAAGATACGCTGAACTTCTTTACGAATAGTGGCGGGAGAAGAGTATAAAACAGAAGGGTCCATATTGCCCTGAAGTGCAACACGATCACCTACACGACCACGAGCATTGCCCATATCAGTCGTCCAGTCGATGCCTAAAGCATCACAACCGGTATCCGCCATAAGCTCTAACCACTGACCACCTCCTTTAGTGAACAA
>JBNMPQ010000179.1:0-6251 GCA_051276935.1 Oleispira sp.
GCCGCTACCGCCATTTTATGGGGAAGCGGTATAGCCCCTCAGTTTTTAAACTAGCGGTCAGGTGTGTTTCTTAAATAGGGCTGCTGTTATTTTTATGAGCAGTCTTATTTAATTTGAAAGTCCCCATTACTTTCCTCTAATTATGCGGCTAATCGTAACAAGCTGTATCATTTTGTAGTGATACGTAAATTTCTCTTGTTGAACGTGTGCTCAACATTTAGCCTGCGCCCACTAAATATAATTAATGGAAAAACAATGCTAAAAATCGTCTTATCTTTTCTATTTATGAGTTTGGCTTTCACAGTCCAAGCCACTGAACAAGATGCAAGTCGCCTAGCTAAAGATCTAACACCTGTCGGTGCAGAGCGTATGGGTAATGGCAGCGATATCCCTTCTTGGACGGGAGGTTTAAAGCAATCTAAAAGTCATAAATCTGGCGACTTTCATAGCAATCCTTATTTTCGTGAAACTCCCTTGTTTAGTATTAGTCAAACGAACATGGAAGAGCACAAAGATCGCTTAAGTTTGGGCAGTCAGAAGCTATTAAAGCAATTCCCAAGTATGGAAATGTTTGTTTATAAAACGCATCGATCTGCGTCTTATCCTGATTATGTCTATAAAGGCATTAAAGATAATATGCAGTCTTCAAGCCTAATGAAATTTGGTGCAGGTGTAGAAGGTGCACGTATAAGTTCTCCCTTTCCCATCCCTCAAAATGGTTTAGAAGTCTTGTGGAATCATACGCTGCGTTTTCGTGGTCAATCTATCAGCTTTGAAGCGTCAACAGTAAACGTAAACGCGGCGGGCAGTCGTTCTGTTACTTTGCGTGATTATCAATATTATTTCGGCTACAGCGATCCAGAATTAACAACAGCAGATCTCAATAACAAAATCTTTTTTTTGAAGCGTAAAACGTTAGCACCTTCTAGTCAGGCAGGTGGCATTACTCTGGTACACGAGACCTTAGATCAGGTGCGTTCGCCCCGTAAATCATGGATCTATGTCCCAGGTCAGCGCCGTATTCGCCGTACGCCTAATTTAAACCATGATACTCCAGACATTTCAACGAACTCATTGAGAACAATTGATCAGGTCGATATGTTTAATGGTGCACCCACGTATTATGACTGGAAGTTGGTGGGTAAGCAGGAAATGTATATTCCTTATAACTCGTATTTGTTGCATTCAGATGATTTAACGATTGAAGACATTGCTGGTCCGGCGCACTTAAACCCAAAACTACTTCGTTATGAAGCTCACCGTGTTTGGGTAGTAGAGGCAACATTGCGTGTTGGCTTAAGACACCGTTACGCTAAGCGTCGTTACTACTTTGATGAAGATAGTTGGTCAATTGTATACGCAGAAGAATATGATGAAGAAGGTAGCCTTTGGCAATTTACAGAAGCGCATTTGATGAACTATTTTGATGTTCCTTTAGTGTTTTCAACATTAGAAAATACGTATGATTTTAAAGATGGCCGTTATTTTGTAGAGGGTATTGATAATGATCGTGGCGCAACATACGATTATTCAGTTGAGTATTCTCTAAGAGATTTCACAACGTCTGCCATTCGTCGCGAAGCTAAGCGTTAAGCTGACAAATTTTTAGATATTCAGTATGATGCCTTCTCTGTGGAGGCATCATGATACGCTTTAAATCCTTTTTACTATTTATATTGTTGGCATTCTCTCTGGTGCCATCCCTGTCTTGCCGAGCTGCATTACCCGAAAACTTTATTGAGTTGTCGGACGATGTCCAAGCCATGTTATTGGAAGTCGAGTTTTTTTCTGAGCAAGGCTTTTCCCATTGGGGAGATGACTTTATTGCTCCTTCTCGCCAATCTTATGTTAAATACCTTGATGACTATGATAGTCGAGCGCAAATCGATTTTAATCTCGGTAATATCCGTGTGGAAACCCTCAAGCAGAATTCGCATATTGATGTGTTAAAGCACGCCATTGTCTCGACCCTTTTAACACCCACGGACCCTCAGCAAGTCGATATTTATACCGCTCAGGAGGTTGGGTTAAGCGGTGAGCCATTTTTATTGAACAAAGTTAAAGATCATGAGGGAAAGCCCATCGCTTTCTCTTGGCGGGCTCAGCGTTATGCTCAATACTTACTTGATCATAATTTGCAGAGCCAGTGGCGGAATGGCAAGCGGCGGTATTGGGTTGATATCCCTTTGGTGCGTCAGTTTAAACAAGTGGCAGCACAACAATACTTGCCTTATATCACTCAGGCTGCCTTAAGATATGGTGTTGACGAGGCGTTGATATTGGCATTGATTGAAACCGAAAGCAGCTTCAATCCGTTTGCAGTCAGCCGATCTCGTGCTTACGGGTTAATGCAGGTTATGCCAAATACCGCAGGACGAGATTATTTTCAGAGAATTAAAAAAAACGATCACCGTCCTAGTCGTCAATTTTTGTTTAATGCCAAAAATAATATTGAAGTAGGCAGTGGTTATTTATCAATACTGCGTGATGTGTATCTGCGAGGAATTCGTCATCCATTAACGCAAGAGTATTGCATGATTGCCGCTTATAACGGCGGAGCAGGGCAGTTATTACGCAGTTTTGATCGTAATAATAAGAAGGCAATCGCTAAAATAAATCGAATGTCGTCAGCGCAGGTCTACCAATACATTATTAATAAGCACCCAAAGTTAGAATCGCGTAATTATCTTAAAAAAGTCATTCGCTTTAAAAAGAAATACCGTTTGTGAACGATTTAATTCAGCCGTTATCCCATGTGTTACCCGGGGCAAAACTGGCAAACCAATCGCTTGTTTTTGGACCGAATACAATACAGCTTTCACTCTTAGCCTTGAACAGTAAAGGCCTTGTGTTAGATGCCCGTCAAATCGGTCAGTTCTGGCAGAATCTCCCTTACTGGGCTTTTGCTTGGGCGGCAGGACAAGGTTTAGCTCAGCACATTTTAGCCAATCCTGAGCTTGTGAGGGGGAAACGTGTTTTGGATTTTGGATGCGGCTCTGGGCTGGTGGGTATTGCAGCAGCTAAAGCAGGTGCGAGTTCAGTTTTATGTTGTGATACCGATCCTTTAGCGCTGCTTGCTAGTCAGTATAACGCTGAGAAAAACAGTGTTGATATTCGCGTAACCGACGAGTGGATCAGCGATGTTACTGATGTAGATTGTTTGTTAGCAGCGGATATATTATATGACCTAACAAGCTCCAGTGCCTTAGCGAATCAATGTGCCACTGTCCCTAATTGGCTGGTTGCTGAAACTCAGTATCAGCTACCTCCTTGGTCATCCCTCATTGAAGTAAAGCAGTATCGCAAGAGTACTGTGCCTACTTTAGATGATTTTGATCAAGATTTAATCGTCTCTATTTATTGTCATAATATGGGGGTTTAATTTTGGTAAGTAAGTAAGCAGGTACTATAGTTAATTGATACAGTTAATTGATACAGTTAATTAATACAGTTAATTGATACAGTTAATTGATTAATAGTGTTTTTGTTTACTCTCAAGGGGTGAGGTTAAGTCTCTCACATTAGGTGTCGTTATGAGTTTTAAAACGGTTCGCGATGTACTTCAGCTAAGCCAAGATATTCATAGAAATGCTGCTATTTTATATCAGCAGCTTCGGGATCAAACTCAACGCGAACGTATTGATATGCTCTTGAAATTTTTGAGCCTGCATGAAGAAGAGTTAGCGCTTACTTTAGCGAAAGTCGAAGACGATGTAAGTGAGCATATTTTAAATGAATGGCACCAAACTGAAGTGACTTCGATTGCCAGTATTTTAGAAGGGTGTATTCAATGTCATCCAGATATTAGTTTGGAAGAGCTCGTTGGTTTAGCTTTAAAGGTAGATAATTCCCTTATTAGTTTATATCGTCACATGGCGAGTGAAGCGTCCACTGACGCGGCGCGACAATTGTTTGATAGTTTGGTCGTGTTGGAAGAGAATGAAAAAATGAAGACGGCTCGTACCGCCTTATCTATTAATGACTGGTAATGTTTTACGTATCTTCAGATTGGCTAAAGTTTTCTTTCCAGTATTTGTTATAACTAGAAGGCGTACTTCCCGTCCAGTGCTTAAAAGCTCTTTCAAAGCCGCGTCGGTCTGAAAAGCCGAGTTCGTGAGCCAGTTCTTGAATATCAATAAAATCACTCTTTAATTTTACTTGCGCCTTTTTCATACGTACATCTTTTAAAAGATGTGAGAATTGTGTGTTTTCTTCTTGTAAACGCCGGGTAAGTGTTCGGAGGCTCGTATTAAGTAGCTCCGCGATAGCTTCTTTGCACGCAGTATGTTGGCTTGGCCACTCTTGTAAAATATAGCGAACTTCAGCGCTAATGGAGTTTAAGTTTTGATCGTTATTTAATAAACCATCAGTTTTTACTCGTAATGCATTTAATAAGCCCGAGTTAGCATGCTTGAGGGGCTGGTCGATATCATTCACCGTAAAACTTATCCAGCACTCTGGTTGGTTGTAAGCAATGTCCATAACAAAAAAATCCGCGAGCTGTTGGAAATATTTAGGCTTGTCATGCTTGAACCCCATTTTAATTGGCTGATAGAGATTGCCACCTAAAGCAAGCCCCAATGAATGTACTCCTGTGGCTATGAGCTCTGCACGGACACGCATCGCTATGTCATCGCCATTAGTTAAGGGGTATATTATTTTAATTTGATCTTTGGTGATGAATATCTCTGGTGCAGGACTATCACTTAATAGCCTGTAATAACGACGAAGGGTAACGAGTGCATCGCGCCCAGTCTCACAGCGGCTCAGTAAAAATCCCAATAGACTAAAATATTGAAGTTCTAATTTTTGGCCCGTAATAAATCCAATGTTTTCCTGTTTCGTTAGACGGACAATATTGTTTAATAATTTATCAAAACTGGTAATAGGGAGGCGGTCATTTTTAAGCATATTCTCGTTAAGAAGGGTATCTTTTAACACATCACCCAAAGGAATGTCGCAAGAGTCTATCAGTTGCAATAACGGCCTAACCGCTATTGACGTCATGGTTTTGTGCAAATTAATTGGCATATTTTGATTGATTTTATTTATAATTATTATTATTTTCTGTCATTGAGTCTTTATAGACGCAATATGACATTATCATTGTCGTATTTACTAGACCAGTACTTGCTTACAATAAATTTACCGATACGATTGTTATACTTCTAATTTAACAAAAAGTATAAGTTAAACAATATGTTAGCTTGACACTAGTAGGGGGGAAGCGTACTATTCGTCTCGTTGTCGCGGGGTGGAGCAGTCTGGTAGCTCGTCGGGCTCATAACCCGAAGGTCGTTGGTTCGAATCCGGCCCCCGCAACCAACTTAAAATGCGCATCGTGAAGATGGCAAGTATAGATAAGCTTTAAATTATCTTATGTCGCGGGGTGGAGCAGTCTGGTAGCTCGTCGGGCTCATAACCCGAAGGTCGTTGGTTCGAATCCGGCCCCCGCAACCATTTTATGTCGTGAAAATCTTTGCATTATATTTATATATTGTAGAGTAGCCCAGATAAGCTTTAACTATCTTATGTCGCGGGGTGGAGCAGTCTGGTAGCTCGTCGGGCTCATAACCCGAAGGTCGTTGGTTCGAATCCGGCCCCCGCAACCATTTAATTTCTATATTAAATGATATACGAATTCTTTAAAAGGTCAGCCTCTGTGCTGGCCTTTTTTTTGCCTTAAAATTCATTTTTAATGAAATAGCAATCCTATAATGCCAATATATACCTATGTAAATTAATGTCTCTCTACGGTAAATAATTCTTGATTCGTCTTACTTTCATCTCACCAGCCGTTATATGGTGAGTGCTTGTCGATTTTCCACTTATATTATTGATAAAAATAAGCTTAACTCATTGTTGTCGATAAAAATTATGCTGGAATAATTTACAGTTTTTCGGATTGAATTAATCCGTAAACTTATGTTTTTTCACGATGCTTAAATAATTTATCAAAATAAATCACAGGAATTAAAAATGGAAGAGCAAAAGAATAATTTTGTGGGCTCGACGATATTGATCACCGGTGCGGGTAAGCGCTTAGGATTATTTCTTACTCAGCATTATTTAGCATCTGGCTGGCGGGTCATTGCCCACTATAATACGACGAATGAGATGCCTCAGCTTGAGCAGGACAAGTGGTCGCAGCAACAACGTTATATTGCTCTTCAGGCAGATCTAACATCCGTTATGCACGTCAGTACTTTGGTCGCTGATATCAATCAGTTGAACTGGCCGTTGGATAGTGT
>JBNMPQ010000180.1:0-6247 GCA_051276935.1 Oleispira sp.
CAAATTCAATTGTTGTCAGTGATCCTAATGAATCTCAACGCGACCAGTTAACGAAGCAATACGGCATCAAAACATTTGCTGATTGTGGCCCTGCGCTTGTTAATGCCGATATTGTTTTATTAGCCGTAAAGCCTCAAGTAATGAAAGCCGTCGCTCTGAATATTGCCTCTGCTATACCGGCAGATGCTAAACAACCGATGTTTGTTTCCATTGCGGCAGGCATCAATCTATTTTCTTTGCAATCTTGGTTAGGAGAACAGCAAGCAATTGTTCGCTGCATGCCAAATACGCCTTCTCTCATTCAATTAGGTGCCAGCGGTTTATTCGCGAATGAACACACCAGTATTACGCAAAAGAACTTAGCAGAAACCGTTTTAAAAGCCGCCGGCATTGTGCAGTGGGTTAAAAGCGAAGCTGAAATTGACGCGGTTACCGCTGTTTCGGGCAGTGGTCCTGCTTATTATTTTTTATTAATGGAAGCCATGATCGATGCGGGGGTTGAGCTAGGATTAAGCCGTCAAACCGCCAGTGAACTAACGCTTCAAACGGCCATTGGCGCGGCTCAAATGGCAAAAGGAAGTGATGTTGATGTTGCTGAATTACGTCGTCGTGTGACGTCTCCAGGTGGCACCACAGAGCAAGCGATTAATACCTTTGAAAGCGCTCATTTAAGAGATATCGTGAAAGCGGCACTCAGCGCTGCCCATCGTCGCTCAGGGGAACTGGCTAAATTGCTAGGCGAAGAACAAATATAACGCTAAGGGGCGAAGCCACTCAGTCAATAAGTGTATAAATAAGCATAGAATCACGATGAAGGGTAGAAAATCATCCCCGTCGGATCTATTTTAGTATTAATAATTTCAATACCTTTTCGGAGATATAAATGTCCTCTCTTACCCAAGTGGGCTTGTTAGTAATCAATACCCTAGTTGGCCTCTATCTTCTACTCGTGGTCATGCGTTTCTTACTGCAAGTCGTTCGTGCAGATTTCTACAATCCTATTTCTCAATTTATTGTGAAAGCGACGAACCTCCCTTTAATTCCGTTGCGTAAAGTCATCCCTGGTATTGGCGGCATAGATGTCGCATCGATTGTATTGGCTCTAGTAGTACAAGCCGTCGCGATTGTATTAATCTTGCTATTAAATGGTATCCAGCCGCCGCCACTGCAAGTTGCAATGTGGTCTGCTATTGGGATTTTAAGCCTGTTATTGAAAGTGTATTTTTGGGGATTATTAATTACCGTGATCGCGTCCTGGGTCGCACCCAATTCTTACAACCCTGTCCTTATTTTGATCAATCAAATTCTTGAACCTGCGATGAAACCGATACGCAAAATAATGCCTGACTTAGGCGGTATTGATATTTCACCCATTATCATGTTTTTGCTCATTCAAGTATTAGAAATCTTAATAGTCAAAGGCTTGGCTCAAGCGAGTGGAATGCCAGCTGGCTTAGTAATGGGTGTATAGCATTAGGTGATACCACTTTCTAAAGCTTGGGGAGTGAGTTAAGAAGTAGAAGGTTCAGGAGAAGATTGCTCCTGAACTTATCCCCATTTGTCGTTATAATCCCTCTATTTAAGCTGTCTTAACTACTCCTACTTAATAATAGTGGCTTGAGCAGCAATCGTATTTCCTAGGACAACTAGCAATCATGCCAGTAAACATTCCCGCCGATAGTGTCGGTATCATAAGCCCGAAAACTCAGCGCTTTGATGAGCCTTTAAGACTGCGCAGCGGCCGAATTCTTGAATCTTACGAGCTGATTTACGAGACTTACGGTGAACTTAATGCAGAGGCCAGCAACGCCATTTTGATTTGTCATGCATTAAGTGGTGATCATCATGCGGCGGGTTATCACAGCATGGAAGATAAACGCCCAGGCTGGTGGGATACGGCCATTGGCTCAGGTAAGACCATCGATACGGATAAATTCTTTGTTGTGTGCCTGAATAACCTTGGAGGTTGCTCTGGCTCCACTGGGCCAACCAGCACAAACCCAAAAACCGGTAAAGCCTTTGGCCCAGACTTCCCTATTGTCGCCGTTCGCGACTGGGTGCGTAGTCAAAAACGTTTGGCAGACTTCCTAAATATTCAACAATGGGCCGCCGTTGTAGGTGGATCCCTTGGCGGTATGCAAGTCCTACGATGGTCGATTCAATACCCAGAACGTTTGCGCCATGCGTTGGTCATTGCCTCGGCGCCTAAACTTTCAGCACAAAACATTGCCTTCAACGAAGTGGCACGCCAAGCCATCAGCAAAGACCCCGATTTTCATAAAGGTCGCTACATGGACCATGGTGTCGTTCCCAAAGCGGGGCTATCTCAAGCACGTATGCTTGGGCATTTAACCTATATGTCAGGGGATGCAATGAAAGCTAAGTTTGGTCGCGATCTGAAAGCCGATGAACTCAGCTTCAGCTTTACACCCGAATTCCAAGTCGAGAGCTACTTACACTACCAAGGGCAAAAGTTCAGCACCCAGTTTGATGCCAATACCTATATGCTGATGACCAAAGCACTGGATTATTTTGATCCTACCGTTGATCACGATGGCGATTTGGTAAAATGTTTAAGCCAAGCCACATGTAATTTCTTTGTCGTATCTTTCTCCACAGATTGGCGCTTTGCTCCCGATCGCTCTGAAGAGATCGTCAACGCTCTTATACAAGCTAACAAGAACGTGAGTTATGCGTGTATAGAATCTGAAAATGGCCACGATGCTTTTTTACTGCCGATTCCACGCTATCTAGAAGTGTTCGCGGCCTACATGGAAAAAGTTGAGGGTGATATTCCTGTTAACACGACACAGGTAACAACCAGTGAGCTATCCATTACCGCAGCAGGAGATCCGTTATGAGCCAAGCATTAAATAATTTACGCCCTGATTTAACGATTATCCAGCATTGGGTTAAGCCCAATAGCCAAGTGCTAGATCTAGGGTGTGGCAAGGGCGAGTTGCTAAGCTTTTTAAAAGCAGAAAAAGGCGTCCGCGGTTACGGATTGGAGATTTCCCCTGAGAAAATCACTCATTGCATAAAAAATGGCATCAATGTTATCGAACAAAATCTAGATGCGGGCTTGGGAAATTTCAAAGACAACAGCATCGATACAGTCATCATGGCACAAGCATTACAGGCCGTACAAAGCCCTGATGTGTTAGTGGATGAAATGTTACGGATAGGAAATCAAGCCATTGTTACATTTCCTAATTTTGGTTATTGGCGAACACGCCTATACTTATTATTGAAAGGTCGCATGCCGATGTCAGAATCGCTACCTTATAACTGGTACGATACCCCAAACATCCACCTGTGCACTTTTAAAGACTTTGAACAACTCTGCCGCAATAAGGGCATTCGCATACTGAATAAAACAGTTGTTGATGACCAACATAACGAACACTGGCGTATTGGCCTATGGCCTTCCATGCTCGGTGAAACTGCGGTTTATCATATCAGCCGATAGGAGGCTTTATTATGTTTACGTTTAAAATTAATTCCTTGCTCACCCCTTTTACCAAAGTGCTTACGGTACTGTTGCTGGGACTGATGTCTGCGAGTTCAAACGCAGAACAAAAATTAGTCTTTGGTGAATATGAAGTTCACTACATGGGATTAAGTAGCAGTTTTTTAACCCCTGAAGTAGCTAAACTTTATGATATCGCTCGATCTGGGTCATTGGGATTTTTGAATATTGCCGTACTGCAACATTCTAAAGAAGGACAAGTCCCAGGCGCTGTCGATGTCAAATTAACGGGCACCATTCGTAATCTAATAGGTCAGACCCGTGAGTTAGAGTTCCGTCGAATTAGTGACGGTAAGGCCATTTATTACATCAGCACGTTCCGCTTTGATGATGGCGACATGTACAACTTCGATCTCGATGCCATACCGAGTAATGCCAAACAAAAGAATTTCGACGTAAAATTCAGCCAGCGGTTTTACTTAGAAGATTAACGCTTAAAAATAAAGACGACTCAACGAATAAAGACTTGAGAAACAGATGATTGAAAAACTTGTATTAGCCAGTGGCAACCAAGGCAAGCTGCGTGAATTCTCGCAGCTTTTTGCTGACAAAAATATTCAAGTCATTCCGCAAGATGAGTTTGAAACCATTGAAGCGAAAGAAACCGGTTTGAGCTTTGTTGAAAATGCCATTCTAAAAGCGCGCAATGCCTGCAAATTTTCAGGCTTGCCTGCATTGGCCGACGATTCTGGTTTGGAAGTCGACGCCCTTAAAGGCGCACCGGGTATTTATAGCGCGCGCTATGCCGCAGATGAGAACGGCCAGACCAGCGATGAAGCAAATTACCTTAAATTATTAGCTGCTCTGAAAGATGTCCCTGCCGAAAAGCGCACGGCTCGTTTTCAATGTGTATTGGTTTATATGCGTCACGAAAACGACCCGACACCACAAGTATTCCAAGGCAGCTGGGAAGGCCAGATTTTAACCGAAGCCAATGGTATCGAAGGCTTTGGTTATGATCCCGTATTTTTAGTACCGAGCGAAGGCTGCAGTTCTGCCGAGCTCAGCAAAGATAAAAAGAATGCCTTGAGCCATCGTGGCCAAGCTATCCAAGAATTGCTTAGAAACTGGCGCCCCTGATTTCTATTAAGCTCTCCTTTGCTACTATTCAAATCATTCAATTTTAGACACCAGAAGACCTATGAATGGGTTTATGTGGAATAAATACCCAGTCATGGATCGCCTTATAAAACCTGCTTTCTAGCTACAGCAGCTCAAACTTATAACCGACCCCATAAACGGAATGGATAATGTCGCTTTCGGGGCACTTCTCATGAATACGCTTTCTCAATTTACGAATATGGCTATCGATGGTGCGGTCACTCACGACTCGGTGATCTTGATAGCCACCATCCATCAATTGCTGGCGACTGAAAATACGTCCGGGTTCTTTGGCTAAAATAACCAATAGTTGAAATTCAACCGCGGTTAACTCTAAGGCTTTACCGTTTAATATCGCTTTATATTTTTCTTCTTCTAATACTAAACCTGCGATTAGCTCAGCGGCCGGCTGGCTATTATTAGGCTGCGCACTGGCTTGCTGCTTAACTAAAATACAACGACGTAGAATGGCTTTCACCCGAGCGACTACTTCTCTAGGGCTGTAGGGCTTACATAGGTAATCATCAGCGCCGAGTTCTAAGCCAATTAATCGATCTATTTCTTCTACCTTAGCCGTCGCGATTAAAATCGGCAACGTTGAAAACTGACGCACCGCTTTACAGATTTCCATGCCATCAAGATTAGGTAACATGAGATCTAGAATAATAAAATCAACGTCTTGATGATGTTGTGTAATCCAATCCAATGCTTGCTGACCATCATCAATAACCAGAGTATCAAAACCACTTTGTTGTAAATAATCCACCAGCAACTGCGCTAGCTTAGGCTCGTCTTCAACGATCAAAATCTTGCCTGACATGTCGGCTTTCTCCTATGTGCTAAAGCGATACAAGACGGGTCATTATTCCACTAAACGGGGTAAGCATAGGGTCATTTTTATGCCCCCTAGGTCCGACGTACCCGCGCTTAATTCCCCACCATGACTTTGTGCTATTTTTTTACAAATCGCCAACCCTAAGCCAGAGCCACCGGTTTTACGGTTACGGGATTTAATACATCCTCAGCCTGTACTTTGACATGATCGTTAAACGTAAAGCTGAGTCCGGCTTTATCAAATAAGGGTTGAAAGCGTTCCAAATCTTCTGCAACCAAGGCCCTAAAATCGATCACCTGTTTTTGATAGCTCATCTGCGCGACATCATGATCACCTATCTCAGTGCTAGTCAGTTGATATAAATCCTCTACTAGCCGCTGCAAGTGCAATGCCTCTTGATGAGCCGAAGCCACATTTTCTTTACTGAGTTCACGAATACCGTCGAGCATCGCTTCTAGCTCACCACGCATGACGGCGAGTGGTGTGCGTAATTCATGAGAGATATTGGCAAGCCAAGTTTTACGGCTGCTATCAATTTCCTGTAGCTGTTGCGCCAGTAAATTAATATCTTTTGCGACGCGTCCGATTTCATCATTATTATCCGTACTAATGCGCTGTGAAAAATCACCTTTTGCCAAAGTATGAATAGCACCCACAATCGATCTTAATGGCCTTAATAATAAACGTGCAAAGGGAATCGCGAGGGAGGCCGACAAGAGAACCATCAAGCTAGCAATCCACCATAAATTACTACTCAACTGGACTGATAAATCTAACTCATA
>JBNMPQ010000181.1:0-6199 GCA_051276935.1 Oleispira sp.
TACTTCAGCGGCTTTTACTGCGCTGGTGATATCGCCGTTAGCAAACACTGGAATGCTAACCTGTTGCTTGATATCACGAATGGTATGGTATTCAACTTCACCACTATAACCACAGCCACGGGTTCGGCCGTGTACCGCTAAAGAGACAATACCCGCCTGCTCTGCGATTTCTGCAATTCTGGGTGCATTTTTATGCTCAGGGGCCCAGCCCGTGCGCATCTTTAAACTTACTGGTACATTTACCGCTTCTACCACCGCATGTAATATTTCACTGACCAGAACTTCATCTTTCATCAGCGCAGACCCTGCTGCTTTATTACACACCTTTTTGGCCGGACATCCCATATTGATATCGATGATTTGAGCGCCATTCTCGACATTGAATTTAGCGGCTGCGGCCATCGACTCTGGATCACCACCAGCAATTTGCACGGCGATCGGCTCAGGCTCTCCATTGTGGTTCAAACGAAGCTGTGACTTTCGTGTATTTCTTAATTTAGGATTACTAGAAACCATTTCGCCTACTACCAAGCCAGCACCCAGACGTCGGCATAACTGCCTAAACGGAAGGTCGGTCACCCCAGCCATAGGTGCAAGCACCACGGGGTTTGGTAGTTGGTAAGGACCAATCATTAACATAAAGGATGGTGACTTCTGGTTAAAAAGTGCGCGATGGAAAAGTCGGCGTATAATACTCATATCAAGGGTATGAATAAAGGCCTATTGGTCAGTTTTTAGTGAGTTTTTTGCAACTAAAAAGCTTGACGTGGCAAATTGAGCCTTTTATCGATGGTTATCGAAAAACAGGGCTCAATTTGATTGACATCAAGGCTGGGGTTTTGTAATGACAAATCTAATGATTGGTAACAAGTTCAATTCTATAGCCGACAGCTTCTGCTCCAGGATTAGAAATTTCAATCGCTATGTGAATAGGAACATTAAGCGGCATGCTATTAGATCCCGCCAATTCACCGGCTAAATATTCTTCTGGTTTAAAATGTCGTGAGGCAATAGTCTGGTCGTTAAGGCCAGTAAATATAAGGTTTAAGTCGGGAAAGGGCTGCTGATAGTCTGCGCTATTAATCAATAGCGTATCAATATAAAGGGCTTGTTTTACTTTGGGATGAGGGCGCACCATAAAATGTTGTGTTTTCATCAGACTAACGTCTTGAATCGCTGGCAGTTTGCAGTTAAGTAGTTCGCAGGTAAAGGCATACGCAGGGCGATACTGAGGATGGCGAGACCAAGCATCAAATTTGAAGTAACCGACTTGTGCAACTAACGCAAATAGCATGACAACAGCGCCACTTAGCCAAAACCAGAGAAACGTTGGCGCTGCTGCAACAGGCGTTTTTCGCTTGCCCTTGTTATTAAGCTTGAGTGGCTCATCCAGCAGGTCATTAATAGAGTGAGTCATGTTCAGCTCAATTTCAATGGTGCCTTGTTCGAAATCGTCATTGCTGCCTAATTGGTATTGATCACTTTCAGGTTCATCTTCTAGTGAAGGGACAAAATCATCTTCTTGTTTGGCAACATTCTCTTTGGTAAAACTCATATCGATGTTTTCGACTAAGTCATCATCGACATCCATTAACGCATCGGCCCATGATTCATCATTGGCGTTTGATTTAAGGTTTGTCCTTTGTTCGTCCTCTATTAAATTGGACGCCCAGCTTTCATCAGCGTTATCTGTATTACTGCCAAAATTATCAGTTTCAAATTCATTATTAAAATCAAATTCGATATCTTTTTTGTTGTTGTCTAGCAGAGAGTAACGAGACGGTTTGGCCTTTTCTTGCATACTGAAAATGGAATCATCGAGCTGAAGGCTGCTATTAAACGTTTCATTGCTATCACGATCTGGCTGGCGAATACCAAAGTCTTCTAAAGGATCGTCGTTAAATTGCTCTGGAGTCTCGTCATCGTCAGTCTCGTCAAAAACCATATTGTCTTTTATCGGCGCTGGCGTGATCGGTTTTGGAGTAGCTACCTTTGCAGTGGCCGCCGATGGCTTAAACGGTGCTTTAGGCTCGCCGCTCACAAGATGATTAGCGGCTTTAAAAACCTGTAAACAAGACCCACATCGCACAGCACCTTTTGCCGCTGCTAATTGTTCTAAGCGGATGCGAAATGTGGTCTGACAATGTGGGCAGCGAGTAATCTGTGTCTCAGCCATAACTACTAAATCCTTTGCTCTTGTTGACGGGCGACATTCGATTAATTAAATCTTAGTGCCTGTTAGGATGATCCAATCATCCATTTGTTCCATACCGTCCATATTAAACCAAGGCTCATACGCTTGGCGTACTTCATCGGCTTGGTGGCTCAGTAAGCCAGAAAGCGCGAGTTTGCCACCGGTTTTTGTTAACTTCGCAATATTCTCGGCTAAAAACATGAGCGGCCCTGCTAAAATATTAGCGACCATAATATCGGCTTGTACTTTATGAGTGTTCTCTGGCAATACAACGTCATAACGCTCAGGAGCAATGTTATTGCGTTCAGCGTTTTGGCGAGTAGCAAGTAATGCTTGCGGATCATTATCAACGCCTAACATGCGATCGCTGCCTAATAACAAGGCGGCAATACCCAAAATGCCACTGCCACAGCCATAGTCGATAACAAGCTCATTACCCACAACATTTTGATCTAAAAAGCGAAGGCAGTGAGCCGTGGTAGGATGAGTCCCTGTACCAAAAGCCAAGCCGGGATCCAGCATTAAGTTAACCGCATCTTTATCTTCAGGATCTCTCCAGCTTGGGCATACCCACAGACGGTCGCCAAATGGCATCGGATGAAAGTTGTCCATCCACGCACGTTCCCAGTCTTTATCCTCTACAAGCTCAAGCTTGTGTTTAGGAAAGTGTGTACCTTGCATTTTAGGATCCGCTGCAAATAACTGCTTCATATTAGCAATTAATGTAGCGCCATTGATGTCGGCATCAAATAAACCGATCACTATCGTTTTGTCCCATACGGGCATTGTGCCCAATTCAGGTTCTAAAATGGGTTGATCAGCACCATCTTGAAGGGTTACCGCTTGTGCGCCTTCCAATAACAGAGAGTCTTCTATAACTTCTATCTGATTGGGTAATACTTCAATTTTTAGTTGTATCCAAGCCACTATATTGATCCCTTTAACTGTTCTAACGCACTCGCCAGTGCAAATTCATAACCCTTTGGACCTAAACCACAAATGACACCGACTGCTTTATCAGAAAAATAAGAGTGGGCGCGAAAATCTTCACGGGCATGAACATTGGAAATGTGGACTTCAATAAAAGGAATATTAACCCCTAAAATGGCATCACGAATGGCAACACTGGTATGCGTAAAAGCCGCTGGATTGATAATTATGAAATCAATACCCTCGCTTCCTGCTTTATGAATGCGCTCAATTAATTCAAATTCTGCATTTGATTGAAAGCAAGCCAGTTCTGCGCCAGCAGCCTCTGCGTGCTGAACCAATGACTGTTCTATGTCAGCCAAGGTGGTATGACCATAAACCCCAGGTTCACGTGTGCCTAAAAGATTTAGGTTAGGGCCGTTTAATACTAAGATTGAAGGCATAATGAGCTCCGCATATGAGTCGCACGGGATATTACGAAATGATTACAGATCATAATTTTTACTATTGGCGGGAGTTTGCACAAAAAGCGGCGAGGGGTCTAGTCCCTAATGCCGCTAATCCTTAGCTGGGCACACTTTTACACAGTTTCGGCCGTCTCTTTTGGCTAAATACATCGCTTGGTCGGCTAATTCGATTAATTCATTGGTACTTTGTCCTTGATGCAGGGCAATGCCACAAGAAAAGGTTGAGCTAATTGCGGCAAGTCCACCGTGAAGTATGTGTGAGAAATTATTACGAATTTCATCCATGATTTTCTCAGCATCTTCTATACCTGCATTAGGGAGCACAATGGCAAATTCTTCACCGCCGTAGCGTCCAATGAAATCTGATTTTCGTAATCGCTGAGATAAAAATAATGCTAGATTTCTAATCACATCATCGCCAATAGGGTGTCCATGGTTATCATTTACTTGTTTAAAATGATCAATATCGACCATCACAAAACACAGCAGTGTGTTATTACGCTGAGCGACTTTAACTTGCTCATCTAGGGCCTTAAGAATGTGGGTATGATTGAACAGGCCAGTGAGGCTATCGCGGGCAATAAGGTGATTCAACTCTCTAGCTCGAGTACCTCTCGTTCTGATGGTTGATAACAAATGTCGTGGGTCAACAGGTTTTGTTAAAAAATCTTCTCCCCCTTCAGACATTGCAGCCAGCTGGCGTTCTTTATCCTCCTCTCCTGACAAGTAGATAATGGGAATATTAATATAATGTTTGTCTTGACGGATCACTTTAGCCAGCTCGACCCCATTGCAGCCAGGCATATACATATCCATCAGAATCATTTCTGGCTGGAAAGACTCCAGTACATTCCACACTTCCATCGGGTCGATGACTTTTTCGGTAATCATCCCCGCAGCATTTAACACCTTTTCAGCAAACAAGGCCTGAGATTTTGAATCGTCTACGATGAGTATGCGAAAAGGTTGCTCAGGAACCAAGTTCACTAGACTTTCAAGCTGGGTAATGATGGCTTGCGGCGCAAGACTTTCGACGCTACTGATACCCCCTAAACGCAAACACTGCAGCTTGTGTTTGAGTGTCATAAAATGAGAACTGTAAAAAATCACAGGAATCATAGGTATTCCCGCTGTTTTCGCTTCACCTGCCTCTTTAACGCCTTGATGCTCGGTAATAATCGCTAGGCCATTATCTATTTGCTGAAAATCAATATCGATAATAATAGCTAATGGATGGCGTTTACTAATCGCGTCATTGAGCGCGTCTTGAGTATGAAATAATTCGGCTCTCAAACCAAAATATTCCATTTGTTGTGCGAGCTGTATGGCATCGTCAGAATCGTTTAACGCCACATAAATAGGCTTTTTAACAATGATTATTTTTTCAGCTTGATTGGTTTGATCATTTCTTCGTAATACACTCTGACTGAGCTGCAGCATCAAATCATTTAACGTTTTTAGTTGTTCGCTGCTGGGCTGATTTTCATTTTCTAGATGTGTCAGGGTGGTATTAAATTGAGTGGAAATCTCAATATATTTTGGAGAATCGAAACGTTGGGCAAAGCGCAACAGTTTATCATTGGCTTGCAAGAGGTCTTGGATACGTTCACCTTGCCATTGATCGTCGTGCAGGCAACGCCATAAATCCAGCAAGTGTCTAGCTTGGTGCGTGACTCTTGTTGAAAAGTGTTGTTTAAGCTGATCTGATTTTGAAATATCCATGGTGATCTACATCGCAAATGTTGTTAATAAGCTTAGCAGTATTCATGACTTTTGCTGATGCCAAATAGATGTTCACTTGATGTGAGGCAGAAAGCAGCAAAAACTCTCGAGTGTCCTATAGTAAATAGGTATTCAGATATTTCACGAGAGAGATTATATTTGCTCGAAGGACTGCAACAACGAGCGACAGGTTTATTAACTTCACTATTAAAAGGGGTTATCGCAACCTTTTTAATAGGCTTGTTCGTATTATTACGCGCTGACGACAAACAATGGATTAAAAAAGAGTTGTTTGTTTCCGCTCAGCAGGATTTTGGTGTTGAGGCTGAACAGCGCCTGCGCGATTGGCAGAAACTGTATGAAGACTTGCAAAATAAGGACGAAGAGGAAAAGTTACGCGCAGTGAACTATTTTTTTAATAATGCGGTTAATTACGTCAGTGATGAGAAACATTGGGGTCAGAAAGATTACTGGGCAACGCCTTATGAGTCCCTCACGACATACGGTGCTGACTGTGAAGACTTCGTAATCGCCAAATACTACACTTTAAAAGAGCTTGGTGTTGAAGTAGAAAAATTACGTATTACTTACGTTAAGGCTCTGCGCATTAACCAAGCACACATGGTTCTAACTTACTTCCCCACCCCTGACGCGATTCCCTTGGTATTAGATAATCTAATCGGTAAGATATATTCTGCTGATCGACGTAAAGATCTTGAACCTGTGTACAGTTTTAATGCTTCAGGCATGTGGTTAGAGCGGATGAAAGGTCAGGGGATTCGTATGGGTAATCCCAATAAACTTGATTTATGGACTGGCTTGCGACTCAGAATGTCTGCGCAAGGCATGGAAATCTAAAGTCTGTAAAAGGCTAAAAAGGTGTTAA
>JBNMPQ010000182.1:0-6185 GCA_051276935.1 Oleispira sp.
CGCCAAACCGACGGTACTCGTAACAACATTATGGCCAACCGCTTTAATGGCACCAGCTGGGGCACGGCCGAACTGATTGAGACCGACGATGGAGCTGCCTTTAATCCTCAAGTCGCGTTAGATAGCAGCGGCAATGCCATCGCGGTGTGGCAGCAATTCGATGGTACCAGTTACAGCATTATGGCCAACCGCTTTAATGGCACCAGCTGGGGCACGGCCGAACTGATTGAGACCGACAACGCCGGGCCTGCCTCTTTTCCTCAAGTCGCGTTTGATAGCAGTGGCAATGCCATCGCGGTGTGGCATCAATTTGACGGTACTCGTATCAACATTATGGCAAACCGCTTTCAATAAACGTCACTCACTCACTTAATTTAGCTTTAAATGACAAATCGTGAGTACGTTTACAACAGCATAGAAGACAAACAAAAAGGGCTCCTTCGGGGGCTTTTTTTGTTTAAACCCAGGATTAAGGGGGTAGGAATCGATAGGGTTAGTATCGATTGATATTGGTTTCCCCGTAGTACCACAAACCTAACCCAAAACTCCAATCCCTTTATCCTCAACCAGATTCAATAATTTCAGCGAAGGGCCATTCGGTTTCTTTACCCCTTGTTCCCATTTTTCACAGTAAATTTACTGGTATTTAAATAAGCAGCAAATACACCCTGGCTGGTTTTACTTTTTAGTCTGATACGTTTGATCTGCATAGCGCTATATATTTTAACGGGTGGCAGGCATAGCGCATCGAATTCACGCATGGTTACTTCGTTAAGTAAGCCTGCATCATGTAGATTTTTTGTACATAAAGCATTAAGGGAAAGCTTCCCTTTTTATTCATTCTCTTGCTTCACCGGCCTACCGAGTGGCCGATATTCCAACACCCGGCCAATCTGTTTTTCTAATTTCTTGATAAACCTATCAGAGCCACAGGGTAACCCTTTATCAATATTTCGTCGAATTATCGACTGGTCGTATTCCGTGTTTCCTTCTGCCAACCACGAAGACCAATCACCAATGGATTCAAACTGTTTCTTCCAGTAAACCTTTGCTGTCAATACATCGTCTATCTGCCCTGAACAATGTGCAGCGGCGCTTGACCAGATATAGTTTTCCGCTTTTTTCACCATTTTTGCTCTAACAGGGTTCCTTTCGACGTATCGAATGGCGGCCCATAAATAGTGTTCATCTAGTGCTGAAGAAAAGTACCTGCCTTGCCAGACATGCCCCTTCCATCCGCGTTGTCGATTAAATCGCTGCGCATATCGCATATGAAGTGGTTTGAATATCGACTGTAATCCAGCCTCGGTTTTAGGCAGGGCAATTATATGAATATGGTTGGTCATCAGGCAGTAGGCCAAAATTTGGACTTTGTGCTGCTTACAATATTCCTTCAGCCATCCCAGGTAGACTTCTCTATCTTCGTCTGTATAGAAGACATCTTCTCTACGATTACCTCTTTGTGTTATGTGGTGAGGCACTCCGGCAAATACGGCTCTGGCTTGTCTTGGCATTGGGTGATTTTAACTGAGTTTACTGTAAAAGGGTAGCGTCCCCTTTTTTTCCTTGGCATCTCATTTGCCCCTCTATTTAACGTGAGAGGTATTATGCTATGGCGCTACCTCACTACGTGAGCCTCGTTGAACATTGTCACTTATCAAGTTTACTTAAATGTCTTTTTCCCCTATAGTTTGATTCCTATAATCTCCTACAATTTGAACCTTTCAAGTAATTTAACCGCTTGCATAAACTAGATTTTTTAGACACTACGCTCAATTCTAGATTATCTATTTTCTAGCTGGTTTCAGGATTAAAAAAATTGGGAGAAGCATAAAACTCATTATTAACTCGTTGATTGTAATATTAATTATATTTAAAAATTAAATTCCTAAATTAAAAAATACTATTTATAAGTGAAATGATGAAGTTAATATTTCTGTCGGTTTTAATAATGAGTGCTTTTACTAATTTCGTCTTAGCGGGTGAAGTAGTTGAGGGCAAGGGTATTATGGCAGCTGAGTCTAAAAGCTTAGCCTGTGATCGTGCGATGGCTATGGCGAAAAAAGAGGCTATAGAGTTTCTTGGTATAAAAATTAATACCGAGGTCAATATGCTTCAGTCCGATCTAAACGGTATTTCAACAAGGTCCTTTGACCTAAAGGTCAAAGAGCAGACAAATGCCGTTATAAAAATACTGGAAAAATCAGTCAACATCCAATTTGATGCAACTACCGGCTTAATCACCTGTGATATAAAATCTAAGTTTGAAGTCACCTTAAATAACGTTCCTAATAAGGACTCTGAGTCCAATAATCAGGTGTCTAAGATGGCACAAAACAGGATCCGAAAGATACTAGAAAATGCGAATCAACTAAACAAAACAGGCGAATTTAACTCAGCATTATTTCAGTACAAGACGATACTCGATCTTAGCACCGACCCTGAAATGCGTCGGATGGCACTTGATGGCATTGTCAACGCTAGTTTGAGCCTTCGATCGGCTAGTCAGATTCAGCCGCCAGACGAGTCTCCGTCTATATCTGCAGCAAAAATTCCCGCTGGACTGTCAAGCCCAGTGGTTGCAAAAGTATCGACAATCAATGGCAGCGACATATCGGGAATTTATAGTGCTGCTATTGTTTATAAGCCCTCTTACTTTAAAGTTTTTGATAAGCACCCCAATATGACAGTCAATATTCAGCAACAGGGTGATAAGATTACCGCTACCTTTACGGGTGGATATTATTCAAATGGGAAAATCGAAGGGCGTCGTGAAGGCAATATCATTAACTTTGACTGGTTCAGGACGAGTGGTAGTTACAGACAGGGCAAAGGAAAGTGGACTGTCGTAAATGGGTCTAGCGTTATCGAAGGTACCTTTAAAGGTGACAATTATACTAATACCCGGGGAACCTGGAATTTAACCTATCTTAAAAAGAGATAGGCTAGTCAGATTCCGCCGCCAGACGAGTCTCCGACTATATCTATTAAATAACCCTAAAATACTAAAATAACCGGGACAGATCTATTTAATTGGTGATCTTTTGCTCTTTGGCTGGCCGACCCGGGCGTTTGAATTCTAGTCTAATTCCTGTTCGTTGCTCGATTTCCTCGGCGAACGGGGTTCCACCCGTAAGGCGATTGCTTTCAAACATCTGGGATATAAACATTGCTTCAGATGTAGAGGAGCCTTGCGCGATTAATTCTCGGTAATGATCAACACTGATGTCGTTTAAACTCTTAAACGCAGTGCGATTTATTATCTGGGGTGGTGATAGACCTGCATTCTCCCGATAGCTTGACCATCGATAATGCTCTGGTTGGGCAACCATCTTCGCCTTTACTGGATTTAGTTTAATATAGCGACAACACTGCAGGAAGTAGGAATCACTTTCGACAATACTCATTTTATAACGACCCTCCCACAGCGATCCTGTACGGTGTTCTTGTTTGTTGACATAACGTGTCTGCCACCCAGCCAAACGCTTCATTAGCAATCCAATGCTTTTTACATCATCGCCGGGGTCGAGCAGTAAATGAACGTGATTAGTCATCAAACACCAGGCGTAAACATTAACTGACAGTAACTGTGTCGATTCAATCAGGGTATTGAGATAATAAGAATAGTCGTCATTCTCTACGAATACAGCATTCTTGTTGTGTCCGCGCTGAACGATATGATGTGGCATATTTTGGGCTACCACTCTTCCAATCCTTGGCATAGCAAACTCCTTTTGCTTTCGTTTTGAGATTACAAATTATAGGGCATGTAGATCGTATATTAAAAATTTAATAAATCTGTCCCGGTTTGTTCTGTTCTGGTTGTCATAAAAATGATCTTGGAGCAATCTATATTTTATTACATCATAATTTCAAACCATGCACTACTTTGCTGATAAAATAAATCTTCAGGTCCATCAAGCTTTAAATAATTAGTGACTATTTCATCCATGTTTGGAGATGACGAGTTAGCAATGGAAAAAATATCATTCAATTCGGAATAGATACTACTTTTGAAAACTTCTTTATTGATTTTTGCGATAAGAACAGCGTCAATTAAAGAACTTTGTAAATTACTTTGAATTAACTCGCTAAGATTTTGGGCGTTCTTGGCATGAGGATGGAAAGATATTCTTAATATGGCTCTTGTATATTTATTCCAATCACCTGAACTTTTTGTATTCATTATTGAGCGTTTTATACTCAAAAAATCTTGTTCTTCTTGATAACAATGTACGAGAGAGCTTACGATAGAGTTGTTGTACTCTAAACCTGAATCATTTTAAAAATTGTCAATATTAGTGATTAAATCGCCATCTAATGCCGTCGATTTTATTAAAATCGCTTTTCTAAGTAAAAAGTGGCTATATCCAAAATTATCGATTAAAAGACGTAGGGTATTATCAGCCTTCATAAAGTTAGCATTAATAATACTTTCATTAATCCATGCACATTTGAAAAGAAAGAGTTTAGTTTTTCAGTATTACTACCAACTAAATAATTTATTTTTCTAATTATTTTTCTAGATTGAATACAATAAGTCTTCTATAACTTTCACTTGTTTGGGGTTCAGAAGGAAACAACTCTGGTAGCAAAAAATCACCATCCGAAAGAGTATTTAAAGTTCTTCCAATCTGAGTTAGTTCACTAACAGAGGAGGGCTTTCTTAATTTATTTAAAATTTTTATCGAATCGTTTTCTTTTGAAGTTAGAATTGACCTAACTTTATTTCGAGTGGAAATCTTAAGTTTCCTGATTTCGGAAATAAAATTTCTTTTATTTCTTTTTTCTTGATTTAATTAATACTCCATTTTAAAATAGTTGATTATAGAGCGAATATTTAGGGTCACTATCGTTTGATATTGGTTTCCCCGCAGTACCACAAACCTAACCCAAAACCCCAATTCCTTTATCAGCAACCAGATTCAATAATTTCAGTGAAGGGTCATTCGGTTTCTTTACCCCTTGTTCCCATTTTTGTACGGTAGATTTACTGGTATTTAAATAAGCAGCAAATACTCCTTGGCTGGTTTTACTCTTTAGGGCATCTCTAAAAATGCACTTTTTCCGCGATTGCTGCGTCAACTCCGTGCTCGAATCCTCATGTATGCCTTATACACTGTGGTTCTCCGCGCGGCGCTTCCTTGCACTCACGAAAAAATCACTATTTTAAGAGGTGCCCTTTAGTCTGATGTGTTTGATCTGCATAGCGCTATATATTTTAACGGGTGGCAGGCATAGCGCATCGAATTCACGCATGGTTACTTCGTTAAGTAAGCCCGCATCATGTAGATCTTTTGCACTTTCATGCGCTACTTCAAGAATTGATTTATCCATTCTCGATTCCTTTTACTACAGTACCCAAAATATAGCACTAAGTGTTATACAGTAAAACCTCTAGCTTAAATCCAGGAAAAATTCCAGAAGAGGAGCAGGCACGCGGGGGTAGCCTTATATTTTGGCTTTCTAATTGTCCAACTAGACCTCATCTCTCCGACTCCTTATTTCACTGTTTGACCTAATATTGACATAGGCAGGCATATGTCAAATTGACTAGTAATCCCGGTGTTTGCTTCTTATCGGTCACAGGCGCAAACTCCGCCGATGTCTGTTATCAACTCAATACCACTTGCCACTGATTCCAGACATGGTTATGCGATGTTCCTGATCGCTGCCGGCTCTGTAGCGATTAGCTTTGGCGGTCTGATACAACGTAGCCTTGAAACGACTGATCCCTGGCAAATAATCTTTTACCGATCCCTGGGCATGCTTATCGCCGCGACATTAATTGTTTCGATCCGATATCGTGGCCGATTTGTCCAAACCGTGTTGGGTATCGGCAAAATGGGCCTGTTAGGGGGCGTTCTGGTATCAATAGCTGGCATGGCCTTTATTCAGTCACTGGTTCATACGACGATAGCCAATGCATTATTTGTACTCGGCATGATCCCTTTCTTTGCCGCTTTTTTCGCACGCCTGTTCCTCGGAGAAAAACTACGACGTACCACGTTAATTACGATGATTGCTGCTGCAATTGGATTAGCCATCATGGTAATAAAAGGCGTTAACGCAGGATCTGGCTTTGGCAACCTTATGGCATTGATTACTGCTATTAGTTTTGCCCTTTATGCGATTATCGTACGTTACAAACGCCAGACCGAAATGATGCCGGTCATGTTGCTTTC
>JBNMPQ010000183.1:0-6170 GCA_051276935.1 Oleispira sp.
CCATGAATGCCAACTCCGCCTTACTCGCACTCTCTGATATTGCCAGCCAAGCTCATGAGAAAATCCAGCAAGATTTTGAGCATATCAACCCAATAATTGGTGTTATGCAAGGTATGCGCAAAACGGGTATTCCTGCTGATGTAATGACTATCGATTGTTTAGTTACTAATAAACGTATTTTGATTGTACTTCACGATGAATCACCAAAATTCATTCAATATCAGTTCATCATGATCGATCAAAATCCTGGTGATGACTATCAACAAGTTGCATGGTCTGAAGCGACGAGCGAAACTGTATATGCTTGGATTAAGGAAAATTTTTCTACTTTACAGCAGTAGTAAATATGTCTGTTTTTACTAAACCTCTAATAATGCCACGATGCCAATATATTGAGGTGATTTCCACGGTGGTAAGGTTATTTTGTATTCAACGTCGTGGTGTGGATATTGTAAAAAAGCGCGGGCATTTATGAATAAAAGAAATATTCCATTTTATGAATACGATATCAAAAGTCGTTAGAAGGCAGGTATCAGTACACATCAAAGGGTATAGCCGTACGGAAATTCTCAAATATTTAAAGTAATCGTTAAAGCTTCTATGTCGTAGAGGGCCGAATCGCGGGCGATGTGGCTGGGTACTCGATATTTTTAATGGACTATATTTTTTATTGTTAGTATATTTTCAACAGTCTTTCATTTTTTGAAAATGGCACGTTTCTAAAGGTTTAAAACGTAATGTTCGATCAAGTTACCCGTTTATTTGGACAGTTTAGTACTATTGTACATGCCGAGTTTTCTCAGCCTGAAACTTATATTCAGCTAGGTGTTATTTTAGTTATTTATGGATTATCCATAGTTGTCTCTAATAGAATTCGGAAATACGTTCCACTTTTCAATATCAAAAGTGCATCTGAGAGTCATTTAACTTTACAGAAAAAAATTATTAGTAAACTGGGTAATTATATTGCGCCAGTACTGGCGGTATTAATTCTTAGAATATCGATAGAGATTGGCGGTGAGACGGTTAGTCATTTGTGGGTTAATAAAACGGCAATGACACTGGGTATATTGTTTATATTCCATTCGATTATTCGAGATTTTGTATCCAATCAGTTTATCACCGCGGTGCTTCGTTGGGTTGGTATGCCCATATTGTTTTTGCATTTGTTAGACGCGTTAGTTGGTTTAATTGAGATATTAGAGTCTATATCGTTATCGGTGGGTAACATTGAAGTCTCTGCTTATGGTATTGCGAGGGTTGCTATATTTGGTTCGTTATTATTTTGGCTGGGGCGCGCGACGAATAAAACGGGTGGTGAGATCATTCGTAAGCAGGAGAAGCTTGATCTTCGTACCAGAGAAGTGGCTGCTAAACTTTTTGAGATAAGTACGTTTACGTTAATCGCATTATTATTACTGCAAGTCATGGGTATTAACCTAACGGCGTTAGCCGTATTTGGTGGTGCCATTGGTGTTGGTATCGGTTTGGGCTTACAAGCGATTGCTTCTAACTTTATATCGGGTTTTATTATTCTATTAGACCGCTCTGTGTCCATTGGCGATTATATTGAATTAGAAGATGGCAGTAAGGGCATTGTTAGACAGTTGAGCATGCGTGCGACGACACTAGAAACCTTTGATGGCAAAGATATTGTGGTGCCGAATGAGAAGTTTATTGTGGGAACTTTTATCAACTGGACGCATAAAGATAAGAACCAGCGCTACCGAGTTGATTTTTCGGTGGCTTACCATTCTGATATTCGAAAGCTCGTTGAAATTATTAAGGTTGTTGTTTCCAGTCATCCTCAAGTATTCAGTGGTGATGCGGTACTTTTAGAAGAGCGCCCAGATTGTGAAATTGATAGCTTTGGTGATTCGGGTATTAATATGTTTGTGGAGTTTTGGATGGAAGGCATTGACGATGGCAAGAACCGCGTCGGTGGTGATCTTATGTTGATGATCTTAGAAGCGCTTCAGCAGAATGGTTTTGAGATTCCTTTCCCTCAAAGAGAAGTGCGGATAATGAACGAGAAAAATATGACTGCTTTTAATGCCAGTAATATTACTCCTCAATAATACCTCTAAGAGGTTCGTCTTCAGAGGTATGTGTTTCGTGTGATAAGGAAATACAAAAAAGTGGCTTGGTCATGCTTAGGCATTATTAAGCTTCTTGTGCTGCTACGTCAGGGAAACGTTTTTCCCAACCGTCGATTAATGCAGATTGATCGATATCATTGGGATGAAAATCCCGCTGAAAGAACTTTTTCATACCGTGGGTGTTAGCTCGTAGTATTCCTTTTTTCCCCCAAAAAAAACGTGTCGCGGCTATCCATTCTTTCAAGCTTGGCATGTGTTTAGTTTTCCATAGCATTCGGATTTGAAAAAATGCGATACGAGAAAATATTGTAATCATCGCAATAACCATGACGCGACGCCGCATCCACTCATCGTTTACTTGTAAACGGAATACATCAAATGCAACGGCTTTGTGTTCGATCTCTTCAACTGAATGCCATAGCATCATTTTACGAAATGTTTTAGGCGCTTTGTCTAGGACTTCTGGGTTTTCTAAAATAAATTCGGCTAAACTTGCGGTGAAATGTTCCATGGCGACTGTGAGTGCTAGTTGACGTTCAGGCCCAAAACGTGTCTTTAGCATTTTTACACGAGAGATCATGTTGTCGGAGACCATTGACATAGGAATTCCTAGTTTTGCGATGGCGTTATTCAGGTCATCATGGCAGCGCCCGTGATGCGCTTCTTGGCCGATGAATCCACGAATATCGTCGAGCATTTTAGGGTCAGTAATGGCACTTTGATAATGACGTACCGCATGTATAAAAAAGCGTTCACCTTCAGGAAACATGGCCGACAGAGAATAGAAGAAGGTACTGATCAGTGAGTTATCTTCTATCGAAAATTGAGATATTTTCATATTGTCAGTATCAAACTGCATACGGCGTGGTTTTATTGCACCTTCGCGAGTATTTGTCATCGTGTTATCCTTTTTATTTTTTTTATTTTACTATGTCATAGTGCTTTGGCTTATGGTGGGTAAATTAAAGACATTATTCAGACCAATACCAACTGGTCACATTATAGCGATATGGATCGTTACGTTCAGCGTTCATCTTTCTTACCCAGTGTTCAGAGCCCTTTGAGGAAGGATCAAAAAAAACACAGCGGTTATACAAAGGTGCAATATTAATAGGGTTGTTATTGTCATTTACAAAGACTAACTCACCCCCTGTATTTTCCTTCCAGCCTTTGTTTAAATACAGCAACATGCATACTTCTCTTCCAGGTGAGTCATCAGCATGTTGTTCAACAAAGTCAGCCGTGCTTAATCGAAAAAAATTCGTATTTATTGTTGGGTCCGCAACATTGATATCGGTGAGTGATACATTAAAGATTCGTGATAATACGGACATGAATTCATCACTGCGTAAAAATGATAAAAAATCATCTGCAATACCAGGGTCGAAGTGTGTTTCTGTAATGGTGTCAGACTTAGAGATCTGTGATTGACGCTGCCAAACATCTCGTTGTACAAAGCGTTGGTCGTTACTGGCTTTTTGCCACTGCACATGATCAACATATAACGCAGAGTAAGTATGTCGTTGAGTTTCCCAGCCTTGTACTTGTTCTAATACTTTTATGACTTCATCGAGTTTTTTGACGTTGAATAAGTTGTCAATCACAACATGATTGGGGCAAGCGCTTAATAAAGATTCTTGATACGTGCGGATTGCTGTACCGGTGACGTGCTCATTATTAAACCACATTCAAACTACTCGCTGTATCTTTAGACGATTGCTCACGCATTCGATAATACAGGGTTGAGTAATAATTCCTACTGTTACTATTACTCTATTTCCTAAGAGAGACTGTTGAAAATATTTTGAATATAGTGGTGTATGGCGGCTAAATATTTTGAGATACTATTGCGCAAATAAATGAAGAAGTCATCACTTAGCGGGAAATCTAATGACAAAGAAAGTCGTAAATTTTGAGTACGAAAAAGAAACTAAGAACAGTGTGCGTTACAAGGAAGTTCCTGATGAAGGCACTGCTCCTATTGTCGGCTCGCTGTATGTTCAAAAGTGGTTTGCAGGTAGTAGTAAAAATATTGAGGTTACGATAGAGAAGAAAGATTAGTGATTACTGACAATACAATAAATTGATATCAGTTAAAAACGATTGAAAATATCCTACAGGAGTAGGATATTTTTTGTCTAAAATAAGGCTCTAAGTCTTCAGCTTTTAAAATCCTTCTAGCACGATCTTTCCAATGGCTTGGTTGCTTTCGATATGGGCATGAGCGCGCTTTAAGTTTTCAGCATTGATGACACCATAGTGTTTGCCTAGGGTTGTTTTTATTAAACCCCTATCGATTAAATCTGATAATTTATTAAGTAGCTCATGCTGCTTGTGCATATCGTGGGTTTGAAACATAGAGCGGGTGAACATGAACTCCCAATGTAATGAAATAGATTTCCGTTTCAGTTTCATAATATCCAGACCGTTTTGTGGATCGTCTATTAACGCTAATTTACCCTGAGGGGCGAGCACTTCCACTATTTGTTCAAAGTGATCACCGGTGTGATTTAAACTGATTACATGGCTGACGTTTTCGATGCCTAGCTCATTAAGCTGTGCTTGTAAGGGGCGGTGGTGATTAATGACATGATCAGCGCCTAACGTTTTTACCCAGCGTTCGCTTTCTGGGCGCGATGCGGTACCTATAACAGTCGCGTTCGTTAATTTAGCGGCCAGTTGAGTCAATATAGACCCTACACCACCGGCGGCGCCTATGATCAAAATTTGGCTGGGTTGTGGGTTTTCTTGTGTAGCTGTGCCTGTTGGCTGTGGTATGAAATCCAAGCGAGTAAATAAAAGTTCCCATGCGGTAATTGCGGTTAATGGCAGTGCAGCGGCTTCGCTATTACTGAGAGATTTTGGTTTGTTGCCGACGATGCGTTCATCTACCAATTGAAATTCAGCATTGGAACCTGAACGCATAAGATCACCAGCATAATATACGTGATCGCCTCGCTTAAAGTTCTGTACTCCATCACCGACGGAAACGACTTCGCCGACGGCATCCCAACCTAAAATTTTATGCTGATTATCGTCTGCAGAAGCTGATAAACGTATTTTAATATCAACAGGATTTACCGATATAGCGTTTACTTTTATTAATAGGTCGCGCCCTGCAGGATCAGGTTTTTCTCGCGTAATATTAATAAGTGCATCGTTGTGATCAATTGTTTGCGGCGTTAAATACCCTACGGCTTTCATGTTGATTCCTCGGATTCGATGGAGAAACTGCGCTATTATTAGTGAAGGACTATATCAGCACTTAACTATCATTCGTAAAATATTCATTATAATTCAGAGTAATGCAGTTTAAACGATAGTTAACTGCTAAAAGTTTTTACGTATTTGCGGTAGTACTACCGCAAGCACTTTTTATTTTATTCAGAATGCCATTCGGTGAGAAATGACAAGTTACTTTTTACAAGCTTTTATTTATTTAGCCGCCGCGGTCATTATGGTTCCTTTAGCGAAACGCTTAGGGCTGGGGTCAGTATTAGGTTACCTCATGGCGGGTGTCTTGATTGGGCCTGTGCTTGGATTGGTCGGCAGTGAGACATCCACGATTCAACACTTTGCCGAATTTGGTGTGGTGATGATGTTATTTTTGGTCGGGATGGAGCTTGAACCCAAGGCGCTTTGGGCTATGCGCCACCGATTAATGGGACTGGGTGGCTTACAAGTGGGGCTTACAACTGCGGCAATTACCGCACTTGCTTTATCATTCGCGCTGCCATTTGGGGTGTCATTAACCATTGGATTTATCTTCGCGTTGTCTTCTACTGCTATTGTTTTGCAAACTTTTAATGAAAAATCCTTAAATAAAACAGACGGTGCCCGCAATGCCTTTAGTGTCTTGTTGTTTCAAGACATCGCAGTTATTCCTATGTTGGCTTTTATTCCTATGTTGGCGATTCCTGAGTTGGTTGAACAAAGCCAAGCTCTAGCAGGTTCTTCGGGTCAGCATGAAAATTATTCTTTGGTGGCTCATATACCCCGCTGGGCTTATGGCTTTGCGGTGATTGGAGCCATTGCTTTTGTTGTGGTCGGTGGACACTTTTTATCCCGCCC
>JBNMPQ010000184.1:0-6135 GCA_051276935.1 Oleispira sp.
CTTTTAGGGCTGAAGAATACTTAGTACCCAACTGGAAAATATGACCGACTTCGATTCCTCGTTTTATTTCGATTTTGCCTTCACCACAAGGGCTTGGATCACCGGCAACAACGTTGCGCAGATCGGCTACTTCTGTCACCGCAGCATCTCGCTCCCAATTAGCACCACTCATGTGCTTATCGTCTTTGTTGGCACCGCAGATAAAATCGGCGCAAAGTGCGGCGGTGCGGTCAACGATGACGTCAATTCCTTTTTCAATTAAACCGATTGGGCCTAGAGAACCTGTACCCGCACCGATAACATCACGGATTTGGGTGTCGCTAGCGAATACCAATGGCTCGGCAACTTGAGCTAGCTTTTCAGCTTTAATTTCATTCAGGTCGTGGTCGCCACGAATAACCAATGCTACTAATGGCGCTGTTTCTTCTGCTTTAATCTGTTTTTCAGACTGAGCCCCTAAAACGATTAACGTTTTAATGACGTCTTTGGCATCCACTTTTAATAAGTTGCATACATCTTCGATGCTATGCGTTTCTGGGGTATCGATGCTGATCAATTCAGCCGCTGCCGCAAGGCGCTCGCCTACGGGTGCTATGGCTTCTGCTAATTCAACGTTGGCAGCAAAGTGAGAGCTATCAGAGAAGGCAATATCGTCTTCCCCCGATTCTGCTAATACATGGAATTCGTGAGACTTAGCGCCACCGATAGAACCGCTATCAGCATCAACTGGTCGGAAGTTCAGACCAAATCGATTAAATATGTTGGTATAAGCCGCGTGCATTTTATCGTAAGTCGCATCTAAGCTTTCTTGGTCTACGTGAAAAGAATAGGCATCTTTCATGATGAATTCACGTGAGCGCATGACACCAAAGCGAGGACGAGTTTCGTCGCGAAACTTAGTCTGTACTTGGTAGAAAGTGATCGGTAGCTGTTTGTAGCTAGACAACTCATTGCGTGCTAAGTCAGTGATCACTTCTTCGTGGGTTGGACCCACACAAAAGTCACGGCCATGGCGGTCTTTCACCCGTAATAATTCGCCACCATACTGGAACCAGCGTCCTGTTTCTTGCCATAATTCGGCAGGTTGAACCGCAGGCATCAATACTTCAAGAGCATTAGCCTTGTTCATCTCTTCGCGTACAATTCCTTCAACCTTGCGTAAAGTACGTAAGCCTAGGGGCAACCAAGTGTATAAGCCAGACGCTAGTTTACGAATCATGCCTGCGCGAAGCATCAGCTGGTGGCTGATAACAACGGCATCCGTAGGGGTTTCTTTTACGGTGGCGATAAGGAATTGTGTTGCGCGCATAGTTTGGGCTCTTGATTCATCGAAATTATGGTAGTTCTAATATTTGAATTCTAATGCTTTTCGCGCTTAGCCGCAATGAAAGCGAGCGTTGACCGATACTCGCACTAAGATGTCGATTACAATGCTTACTTAATTCACTAAGACGTTTACGCCTATCTTTCTTATTCATTTTGCAGCGTCTTATCATTTTTAGGTTATGAGTGTTGAACACTATGAACAAAGCGTTGTATTTATCAATTTGGCGTTGGCATTTTTTTGCCGGCTTATACGTTGTGCCGTTTGTACTAATGTTGTCGATCACCGGTTTAGTGATGTTGGCGGGTCCATGGACCGACGCCTATCAATACGGTGATGAGTTAACGCGAGTTGATGAGCCACATGATCAACCAACCGCTGGTCTTGCAATAATATCTGCGGATGATCAGCTCGCCATGGTTAAAGGCGCTTATCCTCATTTGCAAGCAGCGCAATATGTGCCTCCTGCCAGTCCTAATCAGAGCAGTGTATTCAAAATGCGCGGGGAAAACTTTGCGACCCAATTCGTTTTTGTTAATCCCTATGACGGCACTATTTTAGGGGACTTTGATAGCAGTGATCGTTGGTACAGTATTGCTGATACGATTCATGGCACGCTGTTGCTGGGTAAGTTTGGCGATATGTTAATCGAATTATCAACGGGTTTGACTTTTTTGCTCTTAATTACGGGTGTGTATTTATATTGGCCAAAACCCTCGTTTTCATCAAAGGCGTTATTCAAACCTTCTTTTTTAACCGTATCAAAAGCAGTGCCACGATCAAAAGAACAGCGTACTTATTGGAAAGCATTACATGGATCAATAGGAATTTATTCATTAGTTTTTATTGTGTTTTTCTCGTTAACAGGTATGGCTTGGACGGGGATTTGGGGACAGAAAATAGTTCAGCCTTTCAGTAGTTTCCCCATCGAGAAACGTGCGTCTTATTGGCGTTCAGAGAGATTAAAGGCATCAACCCACGGTGATCTTAACGACGGACAGTTAAATGAAATACCGTGGGGATTAGAGCAGGTCCCTCTGCCTATATCTGAACTGCCCAGCACAGAGTCTTTACCTGAACTAAATTTTACAGAACAGCAATCAGTACTGACGCCTGTATCTTTAGACATGATCACTCAGCAAGGTTTAGACCTCGGCTTTTCATTGGATACTCAATCGCGTTTTCGCATTGCCTTACCGCTTAAAGATGATGGGGTTTATACCTTAATGTCGATCGCTAGCAGTCGCGATGTATTAGATCCAAGAAATGATCGAACCTTACACATTAACCAATATTCAGCGCAGGTTTTAGTTGATATTGGTTGGGATGATTACGGCTTGGGCGCTAAAGCAATGGCGTTGGGTATTCCACTACACCAAGGTACGATGGGCTGGTGGAATGTTGCATTGGCCGTTATTGCGTGTCTATTTCTTATATTATTGTCGGTTTCGGGTATCGTCATGTGGTGGCTTAGAAAGCCTGCTTCTGCTATATCTGGTTTTTCTAGCAAGATCGCCACCCCGATTTCTGATACCTCAGTCAATCAAGCTGCTGTCTCTAAATCGGAGAAAGTATTAATGCTATTGTGCTGTCTTGTTGCCTTGATATTTCCGGTGACGGGTATTGCGATTTTGTTGTTCAGCCTTATCGAATGGGTTGGTAGAAATAAGTCTGTGGGTAAAAAATTATGAGAGTGATTTTTTTGTGGCTGTTCTTTAATATAAAACCCTCAAGTATAAAACCCTCTAGTATAAATAGGACAAAGCTTTAAAATGATGACCATTATTTATAATCGTGGTCATCATTGTGTCGTTAATTAATTTACAACAACTTAAGGCAGGGGAATTAACCTCAGCTTTTCGCCTATCTCAGCAACAAGAACCTGTTATACGTTTAAAAATTTCAGCGGATTTAATTGAATTTCCAATAGAGGTATTGAATCTAGCGGATTGCTTAGAGGTGCTTGATCTTTCCGATAATCATTTAAGTGTATTACCGGATGATCTCGATCGATTGATCAATTTGCGTATTCTGTTTTTATCCAATAACGATTTTGAAACGATACCGTCTGTGCTTGCGCGCTGCCCTAAGCTAGAGATGATCAGTTTTAAAGCCAACGCCTTGACGACGATTGATGAACAGGTATTGCCGATTGATACTCGTTGGCTAATTTTAACGGATAACCGAATTGAAAAATTACCCAACTCTATGGGGCAGTTACACCGGTTACAGAAGTTGGCTTTGGCAGGTAATCGATTAACACAATTACCTGAAAGTATGGCGAATTGTAAAAATCTTGAGCTGGCACGTCTATCTGCAAATCAATTAACCGTTATGCCTGATTGGTTGTTTCAATTACCTAAATTGGCTTGGTTGGCTTTTTCGGGTAATGAATTTAATCGTGCTGTTAACACGGGTAGCGACGTTGAATCTAAAGCCGTTAAATTAAAAGAGTCTGTTGTGGAGGTTGCTCTCGCCGACATTCAATTATCGGAGTTATTAGGAGAGGGTGCTTCTGGGTTAATCTACCGGGGTGATTGGCTCGTCCAGCCAGATAGTTTAATGGGAACTGATAATCACATTGCCGTGAAAATATTCAAAGGCGATGTCACCAGTGATGGCTACCCGAAAGATGAATTAGAGTGTTGCCTCCGCGCAGGTGAACAAGAAAACCTGATTAAGGTTATTGCGACATTAGATCAAGCCGATGCCGAAAAAAAACTGGGCTTGGTTATGGAGCTCATCCCCGCTAGTTTTTATAACTTAGGTCTCCCTCCTTCATTAGTGACTTGCACCCGCGATACTTTTAATAAAGAGACAGTGTTTGATGCCTATACTGTTGTAAAAATTGCTGCGCAGATGGCCAATACGATGTCTCATTTACATGAAAATGGTGTTAGTCATGGCGATGTCTACGCTCATAATACAATGATTAACGATGAAGCTGATATGTTATTTGGCGACTTCGGCGCTGCGACTAATCTGATGTCTCTACCTAAGTCACAAAGAGAAGCGATGGAGCGTATTGAAGTACGAGCATTTGGGTGTCTGCTTGATGATCTTCTTGGTTTAAATAAAACGATTGATTCGTGTAAATCGGCTCATTCAATGGAAGAAAATTACGTATGGTCTGCACTCGTTAAATTAAAATCTCAGTGTATGTCTCATGATTTTAGTACGCGCCTCAGTTTTAAAGAGATTCAGTCGTTTTTTCAAGCAATTGTTTAGAACCGCCAGTTTGATGGTAGTTGTTTTCTTTTTATTGCTACTTCTTGTACGCACCGCGATGAGTTGGTTGCCTTTTTTCTTACACTGTTTTATTTTATCGTAAGCGGGTTCACTTTTTTAATGTATGGCTTAGATAAATGGTAAGCATTAAAAGAGAGGCAAAGAATCAGTGAAAATAAGCTGCACCTATTTGGGTTAATAGGTGGTTGGCCGGGTGCCTATATAGGTCAGCAGATTTTTCGACATAAAATATCGAAACCCAAATTTATTTATAAATTTTTATTGATGCTATTAATGAATGTCGGCGCATTGGCTGCTCTATTGATCGTGAGGTATCAGCAAGGGCTGATTGTTCTTAAATGAAGTTTTCTGTCGAAATACCTGCAGATTTAGAAGTATTGACTTAAGGTGAATACAGTAACACTTTAAGTAAAGGGTACTCTAAAAAGGCTAAATTTAAGAGAGGTCATTAATGGATTCATATTTAAAAGAGAAAATTATCGCGGTATGCGACAAGAAAATCACACAAAAAGGGGAAAATGTTGGTGTATCATTCTATGCTTTTTTTGCTAATAAAAATGATGATCCTATATTATTAATGGCTGCAGCAACGTGGTGGATTAAGCGCCATGAGTTGGATCATTTTGAAAAAGCAATTAAAATAAAACAGCTGGTATTAGCTGAAAAATAAAGAACGATACGAAGGTTGTTTCTTAATCAATAGGCTGAGAATGAAACAGAAAATTGCAGATTATCATAAAGACGAAGAAAATCATTGGGTTGCTCGGCTCGCGTGTGGGCACTTTCAGCATGTGCGCCATGACCCGCCTTGGATGAACCGTTTTTGGGTCACTACGTCAGAGGGGCGTAATGCTATGATAGGTTTTGAGTTAGAGTGTAAAAAATGTGATCTAGGATCAGAGCCAGATCACATGTAAGTTCTAACCTTGCAATCAGCGTTTAACAACGGCCATGGTTAGGCGCGAAATACAGGTTAGTTTATTCTGTTCGTTAACGATGCGTATTTCCCAAACTTGAGACGTTCTTCCTTTATGTACGAGCTTTGCGGTTCCTGTCACGATACCCGAGCGGACACCGCGTATGTGGTTGGCATTTATTTCTTGGCCCACGCAATATTCTTGTGATACATCAACGCAGCAGTTTGCTGCTATGCTACCCAGCGTTTCCGCTAATAATACATTGGAGCCTCCATGGATAAGTCCCATGGGCTGAAATGTTCTCGCATCTGCTGGCATGGTACCGGTAATATAATCATCGCCTAATTCTATCACTGCAATACCGAGGTTACTGCATGCGGTATTTTCCATTTGACGGTTTAAAACTTCAATTTTAGGTGCTTGAAACCAGATGCTTGACATAAGGGTACCTCGATTTATATTTATTGTTAGCCGCTATTTTGGCCATTGATATGACTATCGATAAAACTAATGTGATTCTATAATAATCCACCTAGTTCTGCTAATGTTGTCTGTTGTTTATTTAATCGAATGTCCAACTCTAAAACCCACGTTATTGTGTAAGTATGAATATTCTCTAGTGAGCGATGAAGTTATGATAAAGCG
>JBNMPQ010000185.1:0-6112 GCA_051276935.1 Oleispira sp.
TACCCAATACGTCACCCACCGTACGAGCCGATTTTTTATGCTTAGCGGTGGACTTCAAACCCAGCTCGCTCATGGCGTAAATAATACGACGCTGAACCGGTTTTAAACCATCGCCAATATGCGGCAAGGCACGGTCAAGAATGACGTACATAGAATAATTTAAGTACGCGCTCTCGGCATAATCTTTTAACGTTTGGCGTTCTATGCCATCGTCTAGGTAGCTGCTTGAACCACTAGACTCATCAATAATATCAGTCATTTGCTTAGCTCAATCCTTAATTAATTTCAGCCTGATTGCCGCTATCTTCTAACCAGCTTTTACGATCGGCTGCGCGTTTTTTCGATAACAACATATCCATCATTTCCATCGCGCCATCACCTTCATTTAATGAAAGCTGTACTAAACGACGCGTATTCGGATCCATGGTCGTTTCGCGCAACTGCAGTGGATTCATTTCACCCAGTCCTTTAAATCGTTGCACGTTGGGCTTACCGCGTTTTTTCTCAGCCGTAATACGATCTAAGATCCCATTCTTTTCGGCTTCGTCTAACGCGTAGAAAACTTCTTTACCGATATCGATTCGATACAAGGGTGGCATCGCCACGTAGACGTGACCTTCTTCTACTAATAAGCGGAAGTGACGTACGAACAGTGCACACAACAACGTCGCGATGTGCAGACCATCCGAGTCGGCATCGGCGAGGATACACACCTTGCCATAACGCAGACTTTCTAAACTTTCAGTGCCCGGGTCAATATCTAACGCCACGGCAATGTTATGAATTTCTTCTGAACTTAAGATCTGACCTGAGTCGACTTCCCAAGTATTTAGAATCTTACCGCGCAACGGCATAATCGCTTGGAATACACGATCACGTGCCTGCTTAGCCGAGCCGCCAGCAGAGTCGCCTTCCACCAAGAAAATCTCGGTACGCTCTGATTCTTGGCTGGTACAATCCGCCAATTTACCTGGCAGTGCTGGACCTTGAGTAATCTTTTTACGAGACACTTTTTTCGCTTTGCGTAAACGATTTTGCGCACTGGCAATTGCCATTTCCGCAATTAGTTCAGCATCGTTGGTATGTTCGTTCAGCCATAAGCCAAACGCATCTTTGGTTACGCCAGAAACAAACGCAGCTGCTTCACGTGAGGATAAGCGCTCTTTGGTTTGACCCGAGAATTGTGGATCGGCTAACTTCGCCGACAATACATACGAACAACGATCCCAAATATCATCCGGCGTTAGCTTCACACCGCGCGGTAATAAATTACGGAATTCGCAAAACTCACGAATCGCATCTAACAGACCCGAACGAAAACCATTAACGTGTGTTCCACCTTGTGCGGTAGGAATTAAGTTAACGTAACTTTCTTGAATGCACTCGCCACCTTCCGGCAACCAGAATACGGCCCAATCACAGGCTTCAGTTTTGCCCTGCATCGAACCGGTAAAAGGTTCTTTCGGTAAAACGTCTAACCCCGCACCGTGTATCTTTAAATAGTCGGTTAAACCATCTTCGTAATACCATTCGGCATTATCTTCAGCATTCGGTGCTTTAAAAGTGATTTTTAAACCCGGGCACAAAACCGCTTTCGCGCGTAAGTTATGCTTAAGACGCGGGATCGAAAACTTAGGAGAATCAAAATACTTAGGGTCTGGCTTAAAGCGAACACTGGTACCCGAACGTTTTTTACCGCAGGTATCAATCACTTCCAATTCCAACGCTTTATCGCCGTTTTGAAAACCAATACGACTGACTTCGCCGCCACGCCAAATTTTAACTTCTAGGTCGGTCGATAGCGCGTTCACTACCGAAATACCCACACCGTGTAAACCACCCGAGAACTGATAGTTGTCATTACTGAACTTACCGCCAGCATGCAGCTTGGTTAGAATCAGTTCAACGCCCGATACCCCATGTTCCGGGTGAATATCAGTCGGCATACCCCGGCCATCATCGACAGTCGTTAACGAGCCATCGTCATGAACGGTCACCGTGATCTCTGTCGCGTGACCCGCTAAAGCCTCATCCACCGAGTTATCGATAACTTCTTGTGCCAAATGGTTAGGACGGGTCGTGTCGGTGTACATCCCTGGGCGTTTGCGCACAGGATCTAGGCCACTCAGGACCTCGATCGACTGCGCGTTATATTCTTTATTCGCCATTTATGCCTTTATCCCCTGATGATGAGTAACACGGATATCTCGAATGTCACGGATATAGCGCTACGCGGATAGAATTTTGCAACCAGTATACTGAGGCCGCTAATAATTCCTAGATCAAAAATAGAAATGCTTACATTTCAGAGGGTTAAAGTACCTAGATAGTGCAATATCTGCGAAAAGCGACACATTAATGGTATGGAAACTTACTATTGCTCGCTCACGTAACACCCAAAGACTCAACCTATATGCAATGAGTGCGATAATGATACCGACCCAATTTTTACCTCAAAATAGGGTTTAACCTTATTTCTACTGACACTCTATAAGCGCGACGGCCGTGATAGCCGATTAACCAATTAATAACGCTAAAATTCACGTATTTTATTTTCTGCTACACGCTAAATTGGACCTTGTCAGCGTTAACCCCTTAGCCTAACAATGGCTCTTTGCGACGTTAAATGATCTAATAATAAGACGTTCATGCTATGGGAAGTGGGCATTTATTATCTAGATATAGATGAGGGTTGTTATGAAAGAGATCGTTGTAAACGATAAAATGCAAAAAGATTATGTTTATGATTTAAAAATGCCAATAGGGGAAAACTTTGATGATAAATTCTCTCCCGAGCTAACACCTCAAGAAATGCTAGAACTTGGGATTTTTGGAGGAAAGTATCTAAATGATTGCCAAGATGAATTTCCTGAAACTTGGTTTGCTAAGGCTAAATTGAGTCCTCTTAAGAAAGATATAAGCCTTAACTATTTTTCAGTTGATGCCTCACAACCATTATCGGAGTGGGTCAAGAAAGGCTGGGTTCATCAACAGGATCCTAGAGGATGGTTCCAATGGTACTGCAGATACTACATGGGACGCAGGACAGAAATTGAAGATATGCGTCAAATTAAACGCTGGTTTGCTTTTAGGCGTCACTCTGGAGCCGTTAAAAAATACTGCGAACCTTATGATTACAGCTGTCGAAAAAAGCAACGACAAGCACTACTGCACTGGGCTTATGATTCAAGAAACATTTAAATTATTCATATAAATTCACTGTGTTCAGAGCTAGTAAATTATAAAAAAGGGATGATCGTGAATACATGGCATCAAGATAAATATTTAGAAGCATGGAATTTTGCCTCTACTATTCATAATGGACAGATGATACCAGGAAGTGATATCCCTTACATTAATCACCTGGGGCTCGTTGCCATGGAAGCGACGGCCGCGATTGCAAATAAAAATATTAATAATCCTAATCTTTTAATTGTATGTGCCCTACTGCATGATTCTATTGAAGATACTTCCACGACTTACGACCATATAAAAAACTCATTTGGTATTGATGTTGCTAAGGGCGTTTTAGCGCTTACTAAAGATGAACAGCTGCCGTCTAAACATGAACAGATGCTAGACAGTATAAGCAGAATAAAAGAGCAACCTATCGAGGTGTGGATGGTTAAGTTATGCGATCGCATCACAAACTTACAAGCACCACCCAAACATTGGAATAAAGAGAAGATTACTCAGTATCAAGATGAGGCACGCCTTATATTGGGTCAATTAGGTGAGGCAAGTCAGTTTTTGTCACAAAGGCTGAGAAACAAGATTGCCGCTTATGATCAATACTTATTAAGGTGAACAGACTAACAAGTAGCCATAAACAATTCTCTAACGGTACAGATACTTTAGCTGACGGTGCGATACAGAGAGAGGTATGTTTCTATTTTCACGAAATTGGCCAACGGGCTCTAAACTCAGCGGGGCGGTTCAATTCTTTATTGAAGATACCACCAAGATTTTCTTCATACTGACGTTAATAATTTATAGTATTGCCCTTATTCGCGCGTTGCTCAACATTGAGCGAATGTGTAATTATTTGGCTTTTTTATGGGGCTAACCTTCGGTGCAATAACGCCCTTTTGCTTTTGTTCTAGCATGCCAATTTTTCTTAGTTTTACTTCTACGGGTATACCTAGCTGACGGTTTTTCTAAAGATGAAAACATCGCTAAGACTCAACGTTCATTCAGAAACGCCACGATTTTGACAAAGTAGAGTTATTGGACACTTTGGGCCGTATCTGGAATGGGTCTCATTGAAGTGGGATTAGGCGCGCGTCACATAGCTGTGTGTCCACGGCCAACCCTCTTTATTCACATGCCACTGGTGTTATTCCTATTATGGAAAGCTTAATTGTAAAGGGGCTGCCATTGGGTACAACATTGGCATTCTGCATGAGTACTGTTGCTGCGAGTTTTCCAGAGTTCATTTTATTAAAGCAGGTTATAACATGGAAATTATTGGCCATTATTTTTATGCTCTTACTGATGTCATTCACCTTGGTTGGCTGGATAATCAATATAATCTATGTGTTATGAGGAAAAATCATGAAAGAAGTTGAAGTGCTGGGCAGTGGTTGTAAAAAATGCGTTAAAGCGGCGGAGCTTATTCAGGCAGTTGCTGATGATTGTGGTATTCAGGTGCACGTCGTTAAAGAGTCTGATGCCGAAGTTATGCTAAAATATGGCGTAATGAGCACACCGGCCGTTGTTGTCGATAAACAGCTGGTGCACTCTGGGTCGATACCCGATAGAAATACAATTGAAGAGTGGCTAAAGTAGCTCAAAAACGTTTTTTAGTGAGCAGTTAGGTAAAGAAATTGAGTAAAGATAACGAATCACATTTAGTCCCTGGTCGAGAATGTGGAGAATGCACCGCGTGCTGTGTTGTTCTGCTTATCGACGATGAGAATTTTAAAAAGCCTGCCGATAAAGTTTGTTCAAACTTAATGGATTCTGGTGGCTGTAAAATCTATACCAAACGGCCTTCGGTATGCCAAGACTGGCATTGTGCATGGCGTTTCATGGCACAGCTAGACGATAATTGGCGACCTGATCGCTCTGGTATTTTGTTACGTTCAGACGAAGATGGCATTATTTTTCAGCCGATACGTGATCCTAAAGAAGTGTTGACCAGTTCACGGGCAATCGAGTTGATTGGAGGCGGTGTCGCGCAAGGGATTCCGATGTCGATGTCTATTCCTACTCGCAAGGGTTTCCGCAGTTATGGATTGCCGATTAACCACCCTTTGGAAGAGGCAGTAGAATCTCGTAATTTGCTGGACATTCAGACTAAGATGATTGAGCTGATTGAGTTCTCAGCAGGCAGAAATACCGACCGAATCCCACTGTCTGAGAGCGAATAATTAAAGCTGAAAAGTGAGTTGTGTGTCATTCAATACATCACTTATGTTATAAATATTGAGAATTAAAATGAATAATAAAATAATCGGAGTCGTACTTATTATTGCCGGTGTTGCTTAGCAATGTGAGGTTATAACCTTTATGACTCCGCAGGTTCGCAGCTAAGCCGTTCATTAAGTGGTGATGACCGATTAAAGCTTGGGCAGAAATGATCGGTGGTATTGTTGCTATTTTAATCGGAATCAGCAGAATAAAATAACGTTTTTATGACCTCCGGCTTAATCCCCTATAAGGCTATATCACTACTAATTCACGGTTATTAATATAACAAATTAAGACGTAATGGAACGTATGTGCGTAGCTGTAATAATGGTAATTCTTTGCTATTCTTCAGATACAGCAAAGAATCATTATGGATATAGATCGTTGAAAACAGATCAACTACTTTTACGAGCAAAAGCCTTTAACTACCTTTTTGATGCCGTTGTTGTGACAGATGAACAAGGGATTATTATCGACTGGAATAAAGGTTCAGAATCCTTATATGGCTATACAAAGGCAGAAGCTATTGGCCAACCTGTCTCCATTTTACATGTGCCTGAAGATATTGACCAGATCACAAGTAAAGTTTTAGCCTCTGTTGCTAAAACGGGGAAATGGATTGATGAGGTTCGTATGCAGCATAAAGATGGTTCAGTTGGCTGGATTGAATCTATGTGTATTCCGATTTTAACAGATTCAG
>JBNMPQ010000186.1:0-6104 GCA_051276935.1 Oleispira sp.
TTAATTGATTGCCTTTAGCACCGCGGCTTCATCGAAAAAATAATAACAAAGCTCTTGCTTTGCTAAACCTGGCTCAGCTAAACATAAAACAGGCACTTTACTATCGTAAAGTTCTATTAAACTTATATCACGATCGATATCAATTTCGAGCCAAGTAACTAGATGATTATCGCGGTTAAATATCACCAGTGCTTTGCGCATAGCATCGCACAGGTGACAGTTTTCACGATAATAAAATTGAAGTAGCAATTAGGAATCTTCTGGTCTAATCGCCAGAAACACGGGGCCCGAAGCACGTTGAACCAGTAATGCTACCGATTTCCCAAATTTCAGCCCGCTTGTGATTTTATTAAAGTCTTCCAGTGAAGCGACAGCTTGATTGTCAATCATGGTGATAACATCACCCGTTTGAATACCCGCATCCTGAGCAGCACCCGATTGGTTAATATCGATGACTTGAACGCCAGCAGAAATATCAAGTTGTTTTTGTATCATTTTTGACAAGGCTTTAACGCTCATGCCTAGAGCGACGTTTTCATATTGCTTGTCTTCGGCCTTGGGGGAAAAAGCAGCTTGGGTAGTTGTGGTCGGCAGTTGAGCAATCATCACATTAATCTGCTTCTCTTTTTTATTTCGAATGATAGTTACTTTTGAGTTTTCTCCAACAATTGACCGCCCGACCAATGGGGGTAGATTGCTCGACCGAATTACTTTTTCGTCGTTAAAGCGAACGATGACATCTCCGACTTGCAAGCCCGCCTTTGCAGCAGGGCTAGAATCCAGAACTTTTGCTACCAAAGCGCCATGAGGATTGCTCATCCCAAAAGATTCTGCTAACTCTCTAGTGACTTCTTGAATTAATACACCCAACCAACCCCGTGAAACCTGACCAGTCTCTTTAATCTGGTTGGCCACGTTGAGTGCTAACTCAATTGGAATCGCAAAAGATAAGCCCATAAAACCGCCTGTACGGCTATAGATTTGAGAGTTGATGCCAATAACTTCTCCATCCAAATTAAACAATGGACCACCAGAGTTACCAGGATTAATGGCAACATCGGTCTGAATAAACGGTACATAGTTATCACTGGGTAAGCTGCGTCCTTTAGCACTAACAATACCGGCGGTTACACTATGGTCGAATCCAAAGGGTGAGCCAATAGCAAGTACCCATTCACCTACTTTCAAATCATCTGAGCTACCTAACTTTAAAACTTCGAGGTTGGTCGCTTCTACTTTTAGTACTGCTATATCTGATGCTTCATCAGAACCAACAATTCTCGCAACATATTCGTCTCGGTTAGCGAGTCGGACAATAACTTCATCAGCACCAGCAACAACATGATGATTAGTAAGAATGAAGCCATCATCAGAAATGATAAAACCAGAGCCTAAAGACTGTGCGTCCCGCCTCTGTGCCCCGCCTTCACCAGGGCTGAAAAACTTTTCGAATAATTCTCCCAGCGGCGAGCCTTCCGGAAAATTAGGCATAGGTACTTCCTGATTTGGGCTGACCTCCGGTGCTTTCGTGGTAGTACTAATATTGACCACTGAATTTTTTGAATTTTCGACAATTTTGGTAAATTCTGGCAACGCAGCCTTGACAGAAAATGATAGCGCTAAGGTCAAAACAAAAGCCAGGCGAAGGAAGTAGATACTATTTAGTTTCATGGTGGGAATTTCCATAATCATATTTGGTTAAACAGGCATTATTAAATATTTGAATCAGATATTTACTGGACTGAAATTTAGTCCTCAAGTTCATTCATAACGGCTAAAATTTTAGGATTGAGTTGATTAGCGAAATTAGATTTGGCAACACTAGCAGAAATGGAGAGTCCCAGAACCAATCCGATAAAGGTAAACGTAAAGGCGATCAAATCAGAGCTTGGACTAATGAGCTCAGCCAACATCAGACCTATAAACAAACCTAGCAGTGGCGTGCCATAAATCAGTAAACCTGCCCTTAAGAAAGCCTTGTCTGATAACCCTATTTCAATTTGGTCACCTAGCTTTAAATCTTGGTCGACTTTAATTTTAATCGGTTTGTTACGCTTTCCAAACAAACGGCCTATCGCCCCAATTCCGCAGCCACGGCCCGCCTCACATTGACTACAAGCAATTTGGCGCTTCGTTTGCACTTCGGCAATATTACCAGAGAGACCAATGACCGTAGCTTGTTCTTTAATCATTTATAAATTTCACCCCAGTCGAGGTTCCAACAAGATTATTGTTTTAATGTCTATTTTTTTGCTATTGCACCAACAGCTGGCACGCAGGGTGAGGCCACAAAGCCCAAATAACCAACATGCATTGGATTGTATGGATGCAGCGGTTCGGCGCTCCGAAGGTTGAGTGGCCCAAAGAAAGTTCCTAAGAACCGCAATGTATTTGCGAATAAAATCGAGTAAAAAATTTTTGTATAAAATGTGTGATAGGTTAATTCTGCAGAAGCGAAAACTTGTTAAACAGTCACTGCGGATGGCATGATTTTTTAGAGATGCCCTAAAACAATTAAATCGAACTAACATAAATACTATTTATCAGGCTCTTGATAAAAAACTGACTCAGCCACTGTTTGAACGGTAATTGCAGGTACTTCACCGATGGCTGTTATTGAATAACCATCAACAATGCGAATAAAAGCATTGATCGCACCCATTGAGGTACTACCCCAGTGTTTTTGTATTGACTGCTTTTCAATAAATACCGAGAGTGAGGCTAACCCATCGGTGAAAACCATTTGATGCGCATATAAGCCAGTTTCTGATATTTTTCTTTTTAACATTGCTTCTTGTCGAAACCCCCCTGGCATTTCTTTTAAGTGCCAAGTTATATTGGACGAAATCTCTTCAGAGGGTTCGCTTTGATGATAACGAATCATAGTGAAGCTTTCATCAAGCTCGGGCATGGTATCAAGCGTTAATTCATGGCTCTCTGGCAGTACCTCAAGATTGGTAAACATGACCTGCTCTACTAATTCGCCAAGTTCATTAATCAAACTTGATTTAACTAATAACCCACTCTCTTCAGCAATCCATAATTTAATGCCATATCGAAGTTGATCTTTCGGAGAAATATGAATTACGACAGCATTATGTCCTGCCACTCTATCCTTACCAGCCAATAATAGATCGTAAAATAAACTAATATTAGCAATATCATCAGGAATGAATAAAGGTGAAAAGCGGTTCTGTTTCGAGTAATCGATGACCACAGTTCGACTTGATGGCCAAATACAAGTGAGATTTTTATTGTCGCGAATGACTTCACGGGCCTCGCCATTTAATGAGATTAATCGTTCTTTTTCACCATATTCATCTTTAAGATGAAGAATCGACATGCTTTCGAGTTGGTTCTCGTGCATATAAACAAAATTACCTTGGTAACTTAAATTTCGCATCGACTCAGACATTTTCTGAACCCAATCCATCGCAGGCATTGCGTTAGCTGTCGATATTACAGCCAACAAAACCAAAAAAGATATCAGAGAGGTATATTTAATTTTCAATTAATTGCCGTTTAACTCAATGTGCGACCAGACATATATTGATCTGTTAAAACTACTTTTCAGAACTATATCCAGCGACTCGCGCCTGAGGAATAAAACCCTGTATAGATTGAGAATATTCTGTGTGGTTAATCAAATAACCATTTAACTTACGCTCTAAATCGGGCGCGTCGCTAATTACTTTCCAGTGCATTCCACTATTACTATCAGAATTTATATTAGCACTGCCGAGTGTGGCTGATGCCGGAACAGCCGCCTGAATCGGTTGCTTTACAAGCAAATCAATTTTTTTCTGTTCGGCACTAACAATTGAATCACCCGAGACTGGAGAGCCGGTTATGACCGACACCGGCTGCCAAAGTGTAATCGAAACAATCGCAACAGACACCGCTACTGCCATACCAGCAATGGGTTTAACGAATTCCCAGTGCCAAATTGACTTTACTTTATTTTGATTAACAGCACGCTGGCTAACTACCGTCTTATCATCAGTTTTGATACCACGAATACTTCTCATTACATTTTCGCTAAATTCAGTATCGATTTGATTAGCCAGCTCATGACGCATCACTTGACCAATCATCTGATAACGTTTTATACAATATTGTTGATTAACATCCCCTAGTAAGTCATCTAATGGCTGTTGATCTACATCTTCAGGTGAATACTCATCAAGTAAATTTGACAGTTTCTCTTTCTCATTATTCATAAAATTCTCTACAAACTGTTTCTGTTTTAATTAATGCTTAGTCACTCTAATAGCGGTCTAAGTTCCTTATCAATTGCATCTCGTGCGCGAAATATTCTTGACCTAACCGTGCCAATTGGACAATCCATTACAGCCGCAATTTCTTCATAACTTAAACCTTCAATTTCCCTCAAAGTAATGGCTGATTTTAAGTCTTCAGGCAACGCTTCTATGGCTTTAAAAACAGTTTGCTTAATCTCTTCTGTTAGCATCAAGTTTTCAGGTGTAGTGTACTCTTTTAAACCTGACTCGCCCTCAAAATGCTCAGCATCTTCCACTTCAACCGTATAGGAGGGTGATTTTCGTGATCTTGATGCTAGATAGTTTTTGGCTGTATTAGCAGCAATACGATAAAGCCAAGTATAAAACTGGCTGTCACCCCGAAAATTACCAATTGCACGATAAGCCTTAACAAAGGTATCTTGCGCGATATCTTGGCACTCAGAATGATCGTTCACAAACCTTCCAACCAAATTAATAACTTTATGCTGATATTTTTGCACTAAAATATCGAAGGCTTTCGAATCACCCTCTTGCGTACGCTTAACTAGTTCTGCATCGAGCAGATTTGTACCCATTGATAATCCTTTCATTTATTGGCTATTATTAGCAGAAAATTGACGAGCCAATTTTTGACTGGATTTAACTGTAACTTTAAAAAACATTGTAGTGTTTTTTAACCGTTCGTAACAGAGTCTTTTTGTCGATTTTTCACATTAGAGACTGCACACTGTGACAGGGTCGACAGCAGTAAATTGATTAACACAAAGCATATCAACAATTCAAAAAGTGACTATTCGTATTTGTATTATGGCTTATTTCTTGCTGATCTTGCTTTTTAATTTTATGGTCTTATGTACATTTATCCCAAGAGAAATTTAAGTCGTTGTGTATGAGAGGTTTACTATTTAATTATATGCTACCTCAATACAACCAGAACAATAGGTAATGTAATGAGTAAGCAATTCAAGTTCGATGTTGTCATAGTTGGGTCAGGCGCTGCCGGACTTTCCGCCGCGTTACATTTACCAAAGACGACATCAATTGCCGTTTTAGCTAAGAATAGCTTGGAACACTACGCTAGTTATTGGGCCCAGGGTGGCATATCTGCAGTGCTTGACGCTGATGATAGCGTAGCAGAACATACTTCAGACACTTTGGTCGCAGGTGCTGGGCTATGTGATGAAGCTGCTGTTGAGTTTACCACTGCCGCAGGCGAGCAATGTATACAATGGCTGAGTGATTTAGGGCTACCATTCACACGAGATAATCAAGAAACCAGCTCAAGCGGCTATCACCTGACACAAGAAGGGGGTCATAGTAAGCGTCGCGTTGTTCACGCATCAGATACAACAGGCAAAGCGCTCCAACAAACGCTTCAAGCCCATGTATTAGAACAACCGAACATCAAAATATTTAACCACCATGTCGCTATCGATCTGATTTGTGATGATAACAAGTGCAATGGACTATACGCACTTAATCTCGATGATCAGCATGTGAATGTTTTTGCCGCGCAAAAGGTCATCCTAGCAACCGGTGGCGCGAGCAAGGTTTACTTATATACTAGCAACCCCGACGGCTCGACGGGTGACGGCATTGCAATGGCCTGGCGCGCTGGCTGCCAAGTCGCCAATATGGAGTTCATTCAGTTTCACCCGACCTGCCTCTATCATCCTGAAGCTAAGTCGTTCTTGATCACTGAAGCCATTCGTGGCGAAGGTGGGCTTTTGAGACTTCCAAACGGTGAGCGGTTTATGCATCGCTTTGACGATCGTGCAGAATTAGCACCCAGAGATATTGTTGCACGCGCAATCGATCATGAAATGAAACGCTTAGGCATTG
>JBNMPQ010000187.1:0-6093 GCA_051276935.1 Oleispira sp.
TGGCCGCCGCACAAAAAGGGACTAAAACCATTAGCAGCAGACTCATAAACGATTTTAGAATTATTGAAATATAGTGGCGACTATTTAGCTTAGAGGTTATGTATTCAGTCGTATCTTTCAACCCTCTAATTGCTTTATCAGTGTCATGATGACTGCTTGTAGAGCGATACTTTTTGGATTTTAGACTGTTTTTCAAAGAATGTTTTGATTCTACTAAATATAATAAACCGATGAGGGATGTCGATATAAAAAAGTAGATAGCACCAAATTCTAATCCTTTAATCTGCAAGCACAGAAAAAATGATAAAATCATAAATGAAATATAAAAAGCTTTAAGATTCAGTGATTTCCAATACCCATGCCAGTGTATAAGCCAGATAAAAATAGCAAGAATATTAATCAGTAATGGCACAGCAATAATCAATGTAATAACCCGAATGATGAAGTAGGTTGAATATCCTTAAAGAGACAGTGGATCGCTAGAAGGTGGCTAGTCAATAACTAGATGAAGACCACTAAAAAGCTCGATTTTTTAAGGATGTATTTTATTAAATAAAACTAATCCATTATCTAATATATTTATAGAGAGTGAATTAGCTTTATTAACGATTAGTTGATCTATATTTTAGTTATACAAATCATGAAATCCTTTGATGCCTTTACCTTCAACTTGTGCGCCTTTAACAGCAGTTGCTGTCGCGATATCAATCTGGTAAATATAAGAATCTTCAGCCGTTGTTGCATTTACATACACTTTGCCATTCATCACTTCGATAGAAGAGGTTGTTTGCTTGGTATGCAGTGGAATTCCTGCAATATCGGTAATCGTTTTCTTTTCTAAATCAATGATTACAAGTTTCAATATCGGTGTGCTGTATGCAGCCCATGGGGTTTGAGTATCGTCAGGTGTAAACAGACGCGCTAGAGCTTTATTGCCCCCAATACTGTCGAACCAGAATATTTCTTGGCCGTCAGTTGCTGCTTCGATGTTAAAGAAGTAGTTGGTATCAAACTCTGTTTCACCTTTGGCAATGCGTAAAATACCAGAAGGATTATCAGATGCAGGATAGTGACCCGAAGCGATTGAACCCGCAGAGTAGCCATATAGATCACCATTATCGGTAGTAATTAGGCCAGTGGTGCTTCCGTGAGTGCCTATATTGCTCGTACGATTATCACTAATGATTTTTGTCGGTTCAGCATGCGTCTTTCCTTCTTTTATCACTAATGGATAATCAAAGATGGCAACATAGGCAGTCTCATTATCAGGGGTTGAAGTATTACCTTCATCATCAAATTTAAGATAGGGAACGTATAGGTAATCATCACGAACAACTAAAGCTGTAGGCCATGGAACGGTGCCTTGACCTGCGGTTCCCGTACTATCATTATAAATCATGTAATTCGTCTTACCTGTTGCAAGACCGGTAGCTGCATCGGCAGAGTACATGATCATATCATCATGCTGATACCAATAAGAGTTTGTCGCAAGCAGGGTTGTATCGGCTACATTACCAAAGGTGTTAAAAGAGTTATCGAATAAAAAGGTATTTAACTCAGTAAAATTTCCATCCTCATTAATTATATACGATGTTGTAGCGTATTCTGTGTAGCCTGATACAAATAAGGTATTCCCTACAGGGTAATAGAAGTTCCACCCAGCTTGTTCATATCCAGCACCCTGAGAAGAAATGATACCTTCCATCAGATTTTTCTTTGATAGAACATACTCTGTCGAGGTATCATTATTATTAACAAAAGATAAGGTGATATCTGTAGGAACAATGAGAGCTGGATCAGTTGGTATTGAATCAGTTGGCGATGAATCAGCATTCACCTTCGATTCATTGCTACTTCCTCCACCACCACAGCCTGTTAATGCAGCGGTCAATATAAGCGAAGTATAAACTTTAGTTTGTTTTTTCGATGCATTGATCATGGGTAAATCCTTATCGTAGTTTAAAGGGAATATCTAAATTTTAAGTAATAGGCGCGACCCGGTTTTTGAATGTTGTAGTTATCAAAAACGGTCTCATCAGAAATATTACTAGCAGTAAAACCTATGTTGAACTGCTCATGATCCTTGGAATACGCGATATCAATGTCATGGGTCAATTGTTCAGGTATTTGGCGGTTTTCATCTTTGTAACCAGAAGATTCTGAATATAAAAAATATTGTTCAACGTAATGACTACTCCAATGAGCAGTAAACTTTTGATAGTTGTCAGTAAAGAAAGTAAAACCAGACCGTAAGTTGGAAAATAAATAAGGTTCGTTCGGTATGCGGCTATTGTAAGAATTATCGGCTAACCCGTTATAGCCCACTTTAGATTTATTGATAATATCTTGATAAGTCGCATTTATTTGAAAATCAAAAAATTGCCGGTAACTAAACGAGAATGAATTCTCTATTCCTGTGACGTCTACGTTTTTAGTATTTTTATAAATACCTTTAATGACTCGATCGTTTACGTAGCGGATAAAGTCACTTGCCTTTCGATGAAATACATTCACTTCATTACTAATCGATAAATCTGTCTGATTGAGCTGACTGAGTAAACCTAAGTTTAGGTTGTGGCTGGTCTCTGCTTTTAAACCTGGATTTGGCCTTATGTACATACCATCCCCTAGGATTTCATCAGCTTCAGGTAATCGATAGGTTTTTTCATAGGATGCTTTTAACTTATTACTGTTGTTAAACTGGTAGCTTAATCCTGTGCCGTAGCCAGTATTGCTAATGTCTGCTTTTGTCTCAGTATTTTGAACAACGCCATTAACAACTTGATCAGTATTTATGAGTGCGTGGTAATTATATTGCTTCACAAAAGCATTAATGTTCAAGGCATCATCGGATAAAAAGAAGGATTGATTAATGCCTAAGATATTTTTTTGAATGCTATTAGGATTGATGAAACTGGTGTTTTCAACATCTATTTTTTCATCTCCCTTTCTCTCTAAATTATTAGCCGTGAGATTCATCGAAAGAATAGAGCGGTTATTAAATCGATAGTCACCGCCAATGCTCATGCGAATAACATCATCAGTTAATTTAAACTGAGATCGATTACCTAATTCACCTTGGCTGGGGTTATATTTTTCAACAAAACCTCCTTGCCAGTCATAGCGGCGTGAATAGGTATCGTAGAAATTTTCTATAATCTGTCCTGCTAATAAATAGGATTTAATTGATAAGTTTTCAAAATTTTTGGCATAGTTTGCTGAAATCAACTTGCTGGTATTTTTGCTGTGTACCTTACCAAAGACTATGTTAGTCGACGTTTCTGGGTGCTGGTGATTGTTTTCATTATCAGCATAAGTCAGGCTTAAAGAAATCTCATCTGCCCATGCCGCATCAATACGGCCTGCTTTAAGAGTGAGCATGCGTGATTGATATTCGTCATTAAAGCGTTCAGCTGAAGCGGTGCCTAAGACATTGCCTAAATAATCCGTTACGGGTACAGATTGCATGGTGTAGTTATTGTCAGACTTATTTAAGTAACCTGAGGTGCGCAGGAAATAACCTTCTAAATTATTTGTTTGGCCAACTAACGCTAAGCGATGAGTATTAAAAGAACCATAAGAATAAGAAGTATCAATAAAGTCTTCATCTAAGCTAGGGGTGATGATGTTGATCGCGCCACCCAGTGCATCAGCTCCTAAACTAATAGGCACAACGCCTTTATAAACTTCTATGCTCTCTACTAGGTTAATCGGCATATTGTTTAGACTTAACGCACTGCCAAAATCCTCCATAGGGATGCCATCAATAAAATAACGAATCTGCTTATCGGATAGACCGTTAAGGGATAAATCGAAGTCCGAACCTAGGCCACCCATAGAGCGAATGTTGATGCCAGCGGTTTGGTCAAGCACCTGGTTAATATCTTTATTACTATTCAAATAATCAGAGGTATAGATTATAGCAATATTAAAAGCAGATTTTTCTGTAGAATTTTGTTCATTGCTTGCATTGATAGAAACCGAATCAAGTTCAACTTCTGCATAAGTTATCGCAGTCGTAAGTAGTGCGGGGATAATCAATGTGAGTAAAGCGCGTATAGCCATAATATTTCAAATACTTAGTGCTAATGATAATTGTTCGCATTATAGCGTTGATTATAATTAACACTTAACCAAATGGTGCATGGTTATTTTTTCTTTGAATATTTTATCAATCCCTATTAATGAACCAGTCTGACGATAGTCCCTAGGAGGGCAGCCAAAGTGTTTTTTAAAGCTACGGCTGAAACTCACTTCAGAATCAAAACCGCAAAAAAGTGCGATGTCTAATTGACGGTCATGACTATACAGCAGCTTCCAAGCTGCAAGTGCTAAGCGCAATTGGCGAACATACTGTGCGACACTCAGCCCGGTATGTGCGCTAAAGACTCTTTGTAGTTGCCAGCGTGACCATCCACTAATCTCTGCCAGTAACTTCACATCGAGGGATTTATGCAGATTTATATCGATGTATTTTAGTACCGACGCAATCCGTTGCGTTTGTTCATCAATATCCATTTTAGCCTTCATTTTTTATCGGCGACAAAGAAGACAACGTTTTTTGTCTTAAATACCAGTGAGATACTTGGTCTTTAGTTTTTTGAACAAGTAGAGATATTGCAATAATAACGGGAATAGCGGCCATAACCTGTCCGCTGTTAAGTTGCTGGTAACCCATAACTCCCATACCCCAACATATAACTGTCCACTGGATAATATACAGTGAGGTAACACGTTCACTGCAGAAGTATAAGAACCGTGTAAATAGGCTGGTATAGCCTGACTGTACTATTTTATGTATAACCCATAATAAGGCAGAGTTAATGCCTAATAAATAAAGAACGCCACCAGGCCCTAAGTGAAAGAAATTACTAAAATGATATTCGAAATCTAAAGCACATAAGCTACCACCGATTACCAAGCTGATTGCCGCAATCATCGGCAGCTTGGTGAACATATACGTTTTATCTTCTTTGTGTTCTTGAATTATTTGGCCCAAAAACATACCGAATAAAATGAAAGACATCCACGGGAACACAGGGAAGTAAACTTGATAATGATTACTGAAAAAAAGCTTGGCGACATAATCTAAACCAGCAATCCCAGGCTGATAACCACTCACATATTTAGAACTAAGTGCTATGAGTAGTGCTATTGCGAAGTAGATAAATTTATTATTAATAAGTAGTTTCAGTAATGCAATAATAAAAAATGATATGGCTGCCATTTGCAAGATATCACCGGTTAAAAATATATAACGTAATTGAGGGAAAGTTAATGGGCTGGTTAAACCATAAGCATTAATGAAATTTTCAGGCATCGATCCGAAAACTTCTATGGGTACGATAAATTTAAGAAAATTCATCCAATAGGCAAGTAGTAGTAAAAAGACTGAGCGCTTAAGAGAGACGTAGAGTGTTTGAGGCTTACTGATGATTATCGATATGCCCATGGCTACCAAAAATGCTGCAGTACCTTTACCCATAATATGGATAGTGAAGCCAAGCCAAGAATTACTTTGAGTGGCGGTATCACCATACATCCAAAGTGTGTGGACGATCATCATTAGAAAAACGGCTAAACCTCGACCAAAATCAATTTCTAAAATACGAGAGGGTTTGTCTGTCATCATAATACTCATTATTGTTGGCTCATTGGCAATAGCGCTGTGAAAATTTTATGTACGTTTGTTACAGGTATCGCAAGGGTTATCGACATCAATTAAAAAGTGCATGCAGCAAGACTTGCGATCTAACCCAAGTGGACTGCATCTTTTCGGATAAATAATTTCTGTGTTATAGGTAGTTTTTAACTGACTGTAGGGATCACCATGTCTGTCACATAGGCCCAAGGCTTTTAACCATTCATAAGACATATCAATTTTTTGGTTATCACTGAGTTGTTCAATTTTTAAAAGCACCATCAATATGCAATCAGCAACGAGGCGCCAGGCATTAATCGTATTGATTTTTATGCTTGCAGTCAGCTGTTGGAAGAAGCTCTCTAATACAACCTTAAGCTCCAAGGCTTGTTGTTTAATGAGAGAGTTGCCTTCTTGAATAGAGTGATCTTTATTCAGCCAGTGAGTGCTGG
>JBNMPQ010000188.1:0-6045 GCA_051276935.1 Oleispira sp.
AGGCCGTAGTTCTTTGAGTAAGTCAGGTCCTTCTAGAATACGCGCTAAGATCTTTTTAGCCGCTGTTTGCGCAGGCACTCATAATCCTGACATAAAAGCTCAAAAAATTAGACTAAAAAATGCCGGAAAAACAAATATGCAAGCATTGGGAGCCGCAATGCGAAAGCTAATTCAGATTTGCTTCGGAGTGATTAAAAATCAAACAAGATATCAGCCTCAGATTGCATTAATTTAGTGTTGAATAGGGGTGAGAGAGATGGTATCTACAATTATCTTTTCATATACCCAATATAAAGCTCCAATACACTACCATACGTATTATTTCCGGAATATCTAAGCACGACACCTGATTAATATTTAATCATTAGAATAAATTTGTTTACATAGCGTTAGTTCAAAGACTTATTGAAGCCACTAAATCAATTAACCCTAGGCGCCTGACTCTGCGGATGTCATTCCCACAACTCTTGCTGCCCTTCTTCTTCACTACATCCCAAGTCACAAAGTAATCAGAATTTTCGATATCGATATAATGCCCTTTAGGTGTAATAAACCAAGCATCTAAAGAGGCTGAATATGGAAGTTCGGATTTTATGCCGTAAATTCACGCCTCACTATTGGTTTTTGCCCTCTACCCTTTTTAACCCAGCCAGCATCCGCTACACTAAGCGCCATTTATACCGTCAGAAAAATAGAGTCTATTAATGTCTAAGCCATCTATTGCCAGCCCTCTTTTCCCTGCCATCCCCACCAAAGCAGGCGATCGTCGATTTTGGGGAGCGTTAAACAACAGTAATCAGGCGCTTGCCATTGCCAGCGCTGCGCAAAAGCATCCCGGTTTAACCTTAGTGATTACCAGAGACACCCTGACGGCGCAGCGCCTTGAAGAAGAGATAGCGTTCTTTGCAGAAGAGCTGCCCGTGTTGCATTTGCCCGACTGGGAAATTTTACCGTACGATACGTTCTCGCCGCACCAAGACATTATCTCTCAGCGACTTTATACCTTTTCGCAGTTGCCTTTAATTGAACGTGGTTTATTAATCGTTCCCATTAGCACTCTGCTGCACAAAACTGCACCCAAAGATTTTTTACAAGCCAACAGTCTAATCATCGATATTGGGCAAAAACTGAATGTCGAATCCCTGCGTTTGCAGTTAGAAAATGCCGGTTACAGCTGCGTTGATAATGTATATGAGCACGGTGAGTTTGCTTTGCGAGGGGCAATTTTTGATATTTTCCCAATGGGGGAAGATAAGCCGTTTCGTATTGAGTTATTTGATGATGAAGTAGAAACCTTAAGAACCTTCGATCCTGATACTCAGCGCACCGCGGATAAGATCGACCGAATTCGTGTGTTACCCGCCAATGAATATCCGCTTCATAAAGAAGGCCAGCGTAACTTCCGCCAGAACTGGTATGAGTTTTTTGAGACAGACCCTAAATTGTCGTCTTTATATACCGATGTTAGCCAAGGCATTGCGCCAGCAGGGATTGAGTACTACTTACCGCTGTTTTTTGGCGAGCTGAGTAACTTATTCGACTTTTTACCTAAATCGACCCTTATTATTCATGATGGCGAAGTCGAAGTCGCGGCCAAGCAGTTTCGTGATGATGTGCAGTTACGCTATGAAGATAGACGTCACGACATTCGTCGTCCATTGGTAGCGCCCAAGCATTTATTTTTAAACCCAGACGAACTGTTTTCTGCCTTCAACCAATTTCCTCGCGTGCAGTGGTATGGCGAAGAGGCCCCTGATCGTGCGGGCAGCGAGCAATTCGACGCCTTAGACATCGGCGACATCAGCATTAACGCCCAAGCCGAAGAACCGCTGACGCTGCTGAAAGCGTTTTTAAATAAAACCAATTCATCGCATAAAGCCCGCATTCTATTTTGTACCGAATCGGCCGGTCGCCGCGAGGCTGTGCGCGAATTACTGCAACGCATTCATGTTCGCCCTACCGAATTAGAGTCTTGGTCAGACTTTATAACGAATGATTGTGCGATTGCGATTACCGTTGCGCCTCTCGATAAAGGCTTGGTCGTTGGTAATATAACGGGCACCGCAGAACTGATTGTTATCAGCGAGAACCAGCTATTTGGTCAGCGCATTATGCAGCGCCGTCGTCGCAGCAAGAGTAAAGGCCAAGCCGAAAATATCATTCGCGATCTTACCGAGCTCAAAGAAGGCAGCCCAGTCGTTCACCTTGATCATGGTATTGGCCGTTATTTAGGGTTGAAAACGCTTGAGATTGATAACCAAGTTAACGAATTTTTGATGCTCGCCTACGCGGGGGAATCAAAGCTTTATGTTCCTGTATCGTCATTGCACCTTATTTCTCGCTACGGCGGTGATAGCGAAGGTGGCCCTGCGCTTAACAAACTCGGCACGGAAAAATGGGCCGTTGCTAAACGTAAGGCGCAAGAAAAAATTCGAGATACCGCTGCTGAACTGCTCGATATTTATGCCCGTCGTGAAGCACGCGTTGGTTTTAAGTTTGAAAAGCCCGATCAGGATTACGAGCGTTTTGCAGCGGCGTTCCCGTTTGAAGAAACACCCGATCAGCAAACTGCGATTGAAGCAGTGATCAGTGATATGACCAGCCGTAAACCAATGGATCGCCTAGTGTGTGGTGACGTAGGTTTTGGTAAAACCGAAGTGGCGATGCGAGCTGCATTTATGGCGGTGCAAAGCGGCAAGCAAGTCGCGATTTTGGTTCCTACCACCTTACTTGCCCAGCAACATTATGAAAATTTCAAAGATCGCTTTGCTGATTGGCCTGTTCAAATTGAAGTGCTATCACGCTTTAAATCGGCCAAAGAAACCCAAGTTGCGTTAGATAAAATGCGCGAAGGCAAAGCCGACATTGTTATTGGTACTCATAAGCTGCTGCAAAAAGACATCGTCTTTCATGAGCTGGGCTTATTGATGATTGATGAAGAACACCGTTTTGGCGTCCAACAAAAAGAACGTATTAAAGCCTTAAGATCGGAAGTGGATATTTTAACGCTGACCGCAACGCCCATTCCTCGTACCTTAAATATGGCCATGGCAAGTGTGCGTGATCTTTCGATTATCGCCACGCCTCCCGCCAAGCGCTTATCGGTAAAAACCTTTGTGCGCCAATACGACAAACCGACGGTAAAAGAAGCGCTGCTGCGTGAGATTCTTCGTGGCGGCCAAGTGTATTACCTGCATAACGAAGTGAAGAGTATTGAAAAAGCGGCCCGTGAGATTAGCGAACTGATTCCAGAAGCTCGGGTTGCGATTGCCCACGGCCAAATGACCGAGCGTGAACTTGAATCAGTAATGAAAGATTTTTATCACAAACGCTGCAATGTTTTGGTCTGTACCACCATTATTGAAACCGGTATCGACATTCCTTCTGCTAATACCATTATTATTGATCGCGCCGATAAGTTCGGTCTAGCGCAACTGCACCAATTACGAGGCCGAGTGGGCCGCTCGCATCACCAAGCCTACGCCTATCTCTTAACTCCCGACGGTAAAAAACTGAGCAAAGATGCTGGCAAGCGTCTCGACGCTATTCAAAGCTCTCAAAACCTTGGCGCCGGATTTATGTTGGCCTCACACGATTTAGAAATTCGGGGTGCAGGTGAACTATTAGGTGAAGAACAAAGCGGACATATTCAAGGCATTGGTTTTAGCTTGTATATGGAGATGCTAGAACAAGCCGTTAAATCCATTCAGTCTGGCAAAAATCCGAATGCAGAAATCCCGCTGCATCAAGGCGCTGAGGTTAACTTGCATGTGCCGTCACTGATTCCTGATGACTACTTGCCCGACGTTAATAGCCGCCTTACGTTGTATAAACGCATCTCTAATGCACAGAACGATAATGATCTGCGAGAGCTGCAAGTCGAAATGATCGACCGCTTTGGTTTATTACCCGAACAAGTAAAAAATCTATTTAAAGTGACAGCGCTTAAGTTACTACTCACCCCTATTGGTATCCAGAAATTAGACGCGGGGCCGGAGTCTGGTCGGATTGAATTTGGTCGAGAAACCAACATCGATCCGTTCCGCTTAATTCAGATTGTTCAAACCCGCCCAGCCACTTATAAACTTGAGGGTGGACAAGCCCTTAAGTTTATTGAGAAAATGCCCGAGATTGATCAAAGACTAGCAGTGATCGAACGCTTATTACGCGATCTGCAAAAGGACCCTAATTCAAAATGAGTCGCCTAACTTCAATATTACCCCTTCGCCTAACGGGAACATGTTTTGTACCCATGTTTATGATGGTGCTTATGTCAGTACTTAGCCCCTTATCATCAGCGGAAGCACCGCGTTGGTACGAAGTTGAGGTTGTTTTAATAGGCTATCAAGATAATCAGAAAATTAGCCATGAACACTGGCCTGAAATACTCATTAAAGATCAACTTACCGATGCCTTAGTCAGCGACACGACTCTAATGAGTAAAAGGACATCAGACCCTTGGCAGTGGATTAACTGGTGGAACGACCAAGAAGAACCTACCCATGATTTATATAACGTAAAAGGGGGACAAGCATCCAACATCGTTACAACACCTAAACTAAGAACACCCTTTGCAGAACAAGGCATTGCTTTTGAAGGCACAATCAAAAGATTCAGTAACACTGATAAGCTGCAAGTGATGTGGAGCCGGAAATGGCAGCAGCCTATTCCCGAAAAAGAAGACACTGAACTGGCTGAAAATGCCGTTAAAATTGATTTTAGAACGCCACTTAATTTCCAAAAAACACTCAGTTCGTCAGCACCGCTATTAGAAGCTGAAGTTACGGGCGAATTGTACCTATACCGCAGCCGCTACTTGCACCTGGTATCGAACTTAAACATCCAGCACTGGCAGAGCTTGAATAATAACAGTGCCACCGATAAGTCTATTAATGTGCTACCGAACCACTCAAACAATAACGACAATATTATCCCTTCAAACAGCAGCTCTCCGTTAACGGCCATTGATGAAATTCCTCTAAGAGCAGCAAGCGTCAAACAGAGTCGTCGCATGCGCAGTAACGAATTACATTATATAGACCACCCGCTATTGGGCATTCTAGTGAGAGTGACCCCATTGGCAGACGTCACTGAGTAATAGGCTAACCAAGATGAAACACCATGATTTCATCTTGGTTACGTAAAGCACTGACCCTGTTAGGAAACAGCTGAATATCATTTGGGGTTAAAAGAATAACCTTTTCATCAAACAAACCTACCAGCCCAGAGCGCTTCATTTTCATAAAACGCCCCTCTTCTTGCTTTAAATAAAAGTTCTCTTCCAGTTCTACTGAATGCAATAAGCCGTTGGCTAACGGGTCTTCTATCGCTTGATGATTCTTATATAGACTTAATCCATTTTTCGCTAACAACAAGATCTGGCCATTAATCAACTCAAGAGCCTCCACTTTCTCACCATGAGAGAGCTGCAACAACTGGGACGATCTAACAACATCAGAATTATTTTCAATCAACATACGGTATCGCTTATTTCATAGAGACTATTTATGTTCAAATTATGCCATAAAGCCTAACAACAGCCTATTCGCCTTAGCTTATAAGTGTTATATCAATAAGTTACTATGACTTGACAGCTATTGACCTACCTCTCAGAGGTACCTATTAATCTAAAGTTGCAGATTACCACTTCCCGCTAAAATAAAAAGCACAAGGAGCCGCTTGATCATGTCTACCCCCTCTTTTAAGTTATCCGTCGATGGTACTGAATTAACTCTCATTGAATTTGACGGCGAAGAGGAAATGAACCGTCTTTTTAAATACTCTTTTACCACAGAAATTCCTACCACTGGACAAAAACTAATAGATGTCATTGATGGTGATGCTGTATTTACCATTGCGGAATATGACACCGCTCTCCATACTGGAGATATCGAGATCCCTGGGTATATTTCAAGAGCTTCAAAAACCAGTAGTGAATGGATATTAGAATTTCAGCCAAAACTTCATAAAGCAACGACAAACAGTCGTGCAGAAATTTATTTCAAAGAAGATGCATCATTAAATGCTTTATTAATCATACAATCA
>JBNMPQ010000189.1:0-6011 GCA_051276935.1 Oleispira sp.
GTGGTATTATAAAAATCAGTATGAGATTGGCCAAGCGTTGCTAATGCTAAAGAATGGAAGTAAGCCATACGGTTTTGATCGGGTTTATAATAGCAAGGCGCTTCGCCGTGCTCTTTATCGGGGTACTGCAGGCATCTCAACCAATGGTTCAAAAACGCATCACGATCACCTGGCAGAATAAAGTTTTGTTCATCTAAAGGTAATTTTAAGAACCAGATGTTGTGGTTGCCGGCTTTCTTTGGGTTCCACGTTAAAATACCGATCCATGCATGCTGTAAATAGGGTGACGGATAGGGCTTATTAAGGTTCTCTATATCGGAAAAATCGGCTTTTGATATTTTTTGTATACGACGGCCAAGATCAAAAATACGCATTTGTGCGCCAGTTTCTTCAACGAATTTACTGATACTCACGAGCGAACCTCAAAATAGTTAAATCCAGTTGGATATTGATAATTAGACATAGTTAAATAATGGACACTATTCTAGCTTAATGGCTCTAGGGTATCGAGGGCTGAATGTTTATATCCTGTTAGATGCCGTACAATAGCAATCACATTCCTTACTTAAACGATGGTGCGATCTCCTGAGAGATGTGAGCTAATGGTTAATAAAAGTGCGTAAATTAAAGGTTTTAGATATATATAATGGCGAACTATGAGCAAGTAGAGTTAGCTCTGCAGTCTTTGCAACACGTCATGAGCAACCTAGGCCACTGGTCTGAATCGGGCATAAGTATTAATGCATTGGCTAGTCAGCAACCTTTTTGTTTAGATACAATGAATTTTAGTCAGTGGTTGCAGTTTGTATTTATTCCTAATATGCAGGCGCTCATTAATGCGAATCACATATTGCCTCGCTTGGCCAAAGGCCAAGGCATTGAGCCGATGGCAATTGAATTTTATAAAAACACACAGGCTGATCGAGATATTCTTGTTTTGATTCGCCAACTTGATACTTTACTACAGGGCTAGAGGTTTATATGGCATTTATATTAGCGGCGTTAGGCGGTATTGTTTTGGGAGGCGGTTTAGCAGCATGGGTACTTTCAAACCGTTGGAATCAACAAGTGGAAGAAGTTAAAGACGCCTTGAGTGAGTTGGCTGATAAGCATCAACACGAACAGCAGCAAAATAAAGATCTTAAACAGGAATTGGCTGATATGCGCTATCAGTTAGGTGAGGCCAAAAAAGATTTAGCGGCTCGCTAATCTTGGGCTGGATAATATAAAACCGCTATAAAACTCTATAGCGGTTTTATTGTACTCAATAATAATAATTTATTTAGTTAAGTAAACATCGAGTTCTTTACTGCCACCAATGTGTTTGCCGTTAATAAAGATCTGAGGAACCGTTTCTTTACCGGACACTGCACGTAATGAGGTAAGGCTAGCATCTTTACCTAATACAATTTCTTCGTAGGCCATTCCTGCGGCATTCAAATCTTCTTTCGCTTTGGCGCAGAAAGGGCAGCCTGACTTGCTAATGACGCAAACTGATTCTGGAGCTTTTGCATCAGCATTAATGTAACCAAGCATCGTATCAGCATCTGATACTTCAAATGGGTCGCCTGGCTTCTGTGGCTCGATAAACATTTGGTCGATGACACCGTCTTTTACTAACATGCTGTAACGCCAGCTGCGTTTGCCAAAACCTATATCAGATTTATCAACTAACATTCCCATACCATCGGTGAATGCACCGGTACCATCTGGAATGACACGAATATTACTGGCTTCTTGATCGGCTAACCATGCATTCATAACAAAAGTATCGTTGACACTGATGCAGACTATTTCATCAACGCCATTTGCTTTAAATACGCTCGCAAGCTCGTTATAACGAGGTAAGTGTGTAGAAGAACAGGTCGGTGTAAAAGCACCTGGTAGTGAAAACACCGCGACAGTTTTACCCTTAAAAACGTCATCAGTCGTAACGTTCACCCATTCATCACCTTGGCGAGTTGGCCAAGTAACTTGTGGGACGGTCAATCCAGTACGGTCTGTTAATGTTGTCATTATATTGCCTCTTCTTGAGCTTATTAATTATTCATGTTGTTTAACTGAGTTCAGTATGGACAATAATTATACTTTGGTAAAATGAATTGATCTAATCACTTCGTTAGCTTTTAACTATTAAGTTCTTTAAATCATAGCTTACGTTAATAATTGAATGTGCATCAATATAGGTAATGACTTGTCACAGAGAGTTCTTGATAGAGTGTTTGAATTCTGCGCTGACTTTTTGGATGATTTCGGTACAGATGCTTTAAGGCAAATAGCGGTTGGTAAAGATAGTCAGAACAGATCTTGCGCCAATGTTCCGGCTCTACCACATCTAAAGTTGTTTCAAGTAATGTAATATAAACTCGCTTAAGCCAGCTTTCTTGTAACTGTGTATTGTTGAATAGACCTGCTTTACTTGCCATATCTAAAGCAAGATCGATGTACTCATTTAAATGGGCTTCTTGAAGGGCTAGTTGTTGTATCTCGCACGGACAATGTCGGATCGTGTCTTCTAATCGATGAAAACGATTCATTTGTTCAGCTTGGCTTAATTGAATATTGCTTACCGGCATACAAACTCCTGTTAGCCTTATTTTATACTCAATTAAGAGATAAAAAAGGCTAAATCTTTAATTAATAGTCAGTTAAAGATAGTGAGAATCATTTGTATTTGCAAGTATTTAAATAAGAATATATCTTGTTTATGGTGCTGGGTCGTTTTCTTTCTTATGCGTCGGGTTTGTAGCACATCATGTGGACATAGCGCGCGAGGTCTTTATAAGGTGCTTGATAGCCGAATTCTGATTCACTCGCAGCAATAGCTTCTAATCCAACTCGATCGCGTATCTTTTGATGCATATGGTCATAAATAAAGCGGATTCCACGCCACGATTTAACCTCCAGGCCAAGGTTGATTAATTGATCATGTACCCATTGCGGTTCTAGTCGCTGCTGCGGAGCGATGCCTTCTTTCACCATTCTATCGGTGCTGGTGGTGGGGGCGTGAAGCTTACCGTTCATAAGTCCACGCCAAGTTTTTCCATGGACATTAAAAAACATAATGGATAGCCAGCCACCGGGTTTAACTTGTTGATACAGGGTTTTTAACGCTTCAGCAGGGTCGACTAACCACTCTAGTACTGCGTGATTCATCACCAGATCAAATTGCTGGTCAAATTGCTGAGGAATTTCTTGGATACAGCATTGGGTGAAATTAATCTGAGAATTCAGACCCTGTTCTCTAAATAGAGACTTTGCCCCCTCTAGCATCTCAGCTGAAATATCACACAGTTCTATTTTATGACCTTTTGTTGCGAGTTCAGAACTAAAATGGCCCATGCCACCACCTGCATCGAGAATAGAAAGCGATTTGTCTTGCCCAATCTTGAATTTCGTAAAATCATCGCGTAAAGCATATAAACGCAGCATGCCTTTGGGGGTGCCGTATATGTTCTTTTTAAAGCGTTTGGTTAAGTCATCAAAATTGCGATCGCTTGGGTAAGTCATTTAATACTCTAGTGAATTTTAATGAGATCGTTAATTCGAACAGTTGGGGAAATAGCAGAAGCTGCTATTGTAAATATACAGAGGCTTAACTGCACGGCATAATGACGGCTTATTTAAATTAATCGTTAATTTAGTATTTAATCATGTATAGGGCACAAATATCATCATGGGTGAGCAACCAGCAATTTTTTTTTCAACCACTCAAATAGCCAAAAAACTCGATCGAGATGCTAAGGATGTTTTCGCTTTATTATCTGATCGTGGGTGGATTAAGCGTGAAGGGAAATTGTGGCGTTTATCTGCGAAGGGTGAGTTTGAAGGCGGACGCTATACTCAGCATGAAAGATTCGGAGAATACATCGTATGGCCAGAATCTATTAAAGAACATCGTCTTTTTAGCAGTGAAACATTTACCTTTCTGACGGCCTCTCAAATGGGCAAGTCTCATAGTATATCTGCAAAACGTATGAACTTGATTTTGTCGGAATTGGGGTGGATAGAGCGCTTTCATCATGGCTGGAAGTTAACTTTGCTAGGCCAGTCCGTTGGAGGGCAGCAAATCGAGCATGAAAGTACGGGTGTGCCTTATGCCCAGTGGCCAGAGCGCGTTCGTTATAACCTTCAGTTTAAAACGACATTAGAGAAATTGTCTCAACATAATGAGCATCTATCAAAAGAAGCAGATTTTTTTATCGCCAATGATCGTTTGTGTGGATGTCTGGATGGCCATCAAGTTGAATCGGCAGCCTTGGCTGAAATTGATAACTGGTTATACATAGCGGGAATTAGTCATGCTTATCGTCGAGAAATACCGACGGAATTAGATCAGGGTACCGAGAGAATTAAGGAAAGTATTTGTTGCGATTTCTATCTGCCTGCTGGGCATGTTTATATAGAATATTGGGGTCAAGAGAAAAGTCCGGCAGATCTGCAGCGAAAGCTTGCGCGTAAAGAAATCTATCATGCGGCTAAACTAAAGTTGATTGAATTGGATAAAAGTGATCTTGATCAATTAGACGATGTAATGCCTAAGCTTCTGCTTCAGCACGATGTTGATATTTATTAATTAAACAGTAACTGGATTAAGTAGCACACAATATGGCAACGGTGGGTTCTCATTATATTAAAACTGCACTGGGCGGTGCAAAAGCTAAAGGCATCGATACGCGGGCTTTGTTAAGAAAAGCCAGAATATCTGATAAGCAAATGAATGATCCTAATGCACGAGTTCACGTGGACCTGGTGGCTAAGTTATATTCGTCCATAGCAAGAGAGCTTAATGATGAGTTCATGGGTTTCACAGAAAAGCCCTTAAAAGTTGGGACTTTTGCTTTAATGGCGGATTGGGTGAGTTACTCTTCTAATCTAGAGGAGTTATTGCAAAAAGGTATTCGTTTTTATAATCAAATAACCGATGAAGTGCAGATCTCACTAGAGACGGAAGGGGATCATGTTTATTTTACGACCATCTTTCGTCGACCTGAATTAGATTTTGAACACTTCTATATAGAGTACTGGCATGTTATCTGGCATCGCTTTGCAAGCTGGTATATTGGCAAGCCTATTAAGTTACTAGGCTCATATATTAATTACACTCCCTTAGATAAAGCAGAATACGACCTTCTTTTTCGTTGTCCTATTTATTTAAAGAGTAAATACAATCGATTGGTATTTCATCGCAATTACCTCCACGAACCTCTCATAAAAAGTCAGCGTGAATTACAGGTATTTTTGCGTCGCGCACCTATTGATCTGTTAACCATACCAGGAGAGGACAGCAGCTTAAGTGCCCGTATCTATCAGTTACTTGAACCGAAGCTTAATCAGGGGGTTGTCGTCCCTGGATCGGTTGAGCTATCAAAAGAGCTTTTTATGAGTGAGCAAACATTGAGACGTAAGCTGACTGCTGAGGGAACGAGCTATCAGCAGATTAAGGACAATTTGCGGAGCGATATGGCTAATAAGTTGTTGCGTGACCGCAGTATTGCTATTTCACATATTGCTAAACAGCTGGGGTTCAGTGAGCCGCGCGCTTTTACTCGTGCCTATAAACAGTGGATGGACATGACTCCTCGTGAATATCGAGCTCAACGGTTAGGGCGAATAGGCTTTAAGTAGTCTTATCGTTAAAAGGTATGTATTTAATCACTCAGACTTATTTGCACCCTCCTGAATTGCTTCTAGTCTCTAGTTCTTGGCCCGATGTGTATGATTCTTAAACGATTTTGATGGTTTTTACATTCATTTCACTCTTTTGTAATATATTTACAAGAATCGGTTGACGGGGCTGAGGATAAGCGTATTATTCGCCGCCTGCTCAGACAGAAAGACCTTCGGGTAATTCGAATTGAGCTGAGATAAGGTGTTGTTTTTAATAGGTTTTTTTGAAATCTTCTGAAAATAATCACTTGACTCTCCGGCTGAAGTCTTTAAGATACGCAGCCTGCTCAGAGAGACTTTGAAAGCTTCTTCTTTTTATTAAGAAGTTACTTCGAAATCAC
>JBNMPQ010000190.1:0-5968 GCA_051276935.1 Oleispira sp.
ATAAGAACCGCGTGTAAAATTGACCTGCAATTTACGCCTTACTTTTTCTACGCGATCGAATCCACAGCCAATGTTATCGACGTACGCACCATCAAAGCTATCTGGACATTCATCGCGGGCATTAATGATTCCATCAGCTTCGCTATCGGCTAAATCAAAATTTTGTACCGTCGGCTCGGGTGTCATCTCTTTTATCTGTATTGAACAGGCAGAGATAGATAAGGCCAACATAATAGTCATCATATAATTCATTGTGTCATTCCCTCTGGAAATTGCTGTTAATCTTGCCAAGATGCTGGACGCGTCACTCTTAATGAATCAAGTAATAGACCCATTGAATGCAAAATACGATATCGTGCCATGATTTCGCTCATCTCCGCACCTAAAAAATCGATGCGCGACTGATACAGTTCATTTTCAGTGTCGAGTAAATCTAACAGGCTGCGCTGCCCGATACGAAATTGTTGAAGATAGTCCAATTGAGTTTCTCTTGCCGCAACAACATGAATCTTGATATATTTTTTCTGTAGATTAAGTTGCTCAAATGCATTCCACGATAGCATAAACCCTTCTTCTACTTGGCGATAGGCACTGCGATTAAGATCTTTTGCTTGATTCACCTTATAAGCAGTCTCTTTGGCATAGGCTTTATCTTTTCCGCCAGAGAAAATATTATATGAAAAACGCACCATGGCTAAGACTTCATTCGATTCCCCATTAGTACCAAATGAATCACTATCAATACCATCTAGGTTATCATCAAAATTGGCATTAATAACAAGCGACACTTTGGGATAATAAGTCGATTTTGCAGATTTATATTGATAATTTGCAGCATTAATGTCATTTGCGGCCGCTTTAATAACAGCGTTGTTTTCCAGTGCTGTTTCTAAGCCTTCACTTTTATTTTCAGGTAATAATGATGAATCAGGGTACGGAACAACTAAATTATCTGGACGTTGGGCAACAACCCGATAAAACGTGACTTCGCGATCCAAATAATTATTTTTAGCGGCAATTAAATTTGACTGCGCATTCGCAAGGCGACCGTTGATCTGTGATAATTCAGCACTACTACCAAAGCCTGAATCTGTACGTGATTTAATCTGATCGTATATTTTTTGATGGGAGGCAAGGTTTTTTTCTGATAATTCGACCAGTTTTTTAGCTTCAATTAGAGCAATATAAACTTTGCTCACTTCTAGCGCCAAATCCTCAGCTTTACTATATAAACGCCACTGCTCTGCCGTTGCGGAGTAGCTGCTTCGGCTAACTTCACTGCTGGTTTGAAAACCGCTAAATAAATTTTGTCTAAGACTAATCCCGAGTTCCCGGCGTACTAAATTTTCAGTATCCGTACCTGAACTTCGCGTATTGGGACTATCCGTATTTTCATGACCAATACCCCCGGTTAAATCGATCGTTGGAAAATAGCCAGCTTCCGCCTGCTCCACCAGTTTTTCGGATACTTTAAACTCTGTATAAGCGACTCTAATGTCAGGGTTAGTATCTAATGAAAAAGCAACCGCTTGCTCTAACGACTGAGCGTTAGACAATAGCGGTGCAAACATCGATGTACATAGCAAACCGGTCACTACTTTTTTTACCAATCTTAATTTATAACGTTTCATGGCGACTCCTTTAATATTTATATGCATAACGATTTAATTTTCTCTAAGCGCCATATCTTTAGCGCGTAAAATAGGATTTAAGATATATTCAAGTACACTTCTTTTACTCATAATGACATCTACCGAAGTCAGCATTCCAGGAATGATAGGCATATCCTCTCTCTCTTTACTGTGTATCTTCGAATCTGTTGTCCTTATTCTTATTATGTAAAAACTATTACCCTCCTCGTCTTGTGTTGTATCCGCACTAATATGCTCAACAGTGCCAGAAAGACCGCCATAGCGAGTGAAGTCATAAGCTGTTATTTTAACCATAGCGGGTAATCCAATATGAATAAAACCGATATCTTTGGGTAATATTTTTGCTTCAATTAATAATTTATCTTCCGTCGGTACAATTTCTAATAACGCCTGCCCAGGTTTTATTACGCCACCTAAAGTACTGATATAGAGTGTGTTAATCGTTCCGATCACAGGGGAGCTAATTAATGCTTTTTTAACTTTATCCTGAACACCCACTTGCGCTTCTGTAATCCGAGAGAATTTTGATTGTAATTCGTTCAGTTGTGCACGGGCGTCTGAACGGTAGTTAAGCACCGCTTCCCGACGTTTTAAAACCGCTTCCTCAAATGCTGACTGTTGTTTAGGCTTTAATGTACGCAGTGAGTTTAATTCACCCTGAATATCATTAAGCGATCTCTCTAATTTTAGCAATTCAACTTCTGGTACGATATTTTTTTCTGCAAGCGGCCGAGTTAATTTAAGCTCTCTGTTGAGTAGCTTCAAACTAGCTTTCAAAGTGCCTATTTTTGAGTCCTGATCCTTTATTTCTTGTTGCCGCTGTATTATTTTCTGCCCTTGTATAGCGACTTTATTTTCAAGATTGTTAAGCCTACCATCATACTCATCTTGTTGATATAAAACTAATTTCGGCGAGTTTTCTATTAAGTCATCAGGAAACTTTAAACGCTGTTTACTGATCTTAATCTGTAATTTCCAGTTAGGCACATCAGCAAATAAAATACTGGTTAACTCAGTTCGCAAGCGAATAATATCTGCACGCAACGCATCCACTTCTTTATTTTGCTGAGCCATATCAGAGCGAAAACGGGTGTCATCAATGCGGGCCAGCATCTGTCCTTTTTTAACTGCCATCCCCTCTTTAACATACAGCTCTTGTAAAATCCCACCATCAAGACTTTGAATAATTTGCATCTGAGTGGATGGAATAACTTTACCCTCTCCTCTGGTGACGCGATCCAATTCAGCAAAATAGGCCCAAACGAAAAAACAAACAAACAGTGCCGCTAATGACCAGATAGTTAAACGATGAATACTCGGTATCTCTGTTAAGATAGCGCCATACACATCATCCGCCATTTCTAGATCTTCTTTCGTTATCTTCATTGTTTTACATCTGCCGCCACCAATGCGCCACTTTTAAGCTTCGCAAGAATTGTTTCTTTGTCTCCATCAGCAACTAGACGTCCGTTATCTAACACAATAATGCGATCAACTAATTTTAACAGATCCATTTTATGGGTAATTAATATAAGCGAGCGATCTTTAGCGGTTTGAATCATTGAATGCATAAATTTTTGCTCGGCTCTCGCATCAAGGCTCGCAGTCGGTTCATCTAACAACAAAATTTTGGGATCAATTAAAATCGCCCTTGCTAAGGCCACTGCTTGGCGCTGCCCACGTGATAAAGATTTACCTCCTTCACCCACCTGTAAATCTAAACCTTCTGATTCAAGATCCGTAAACATCGACACACCCGATAGCTGAGCGGCACGCATCATCTGATATTCAGTTACCTGACGCGTGCCAAACAATATATTGTCTTTAATTGAACCGTGAAACAGGACGATATCCTGAGCTAAATATCCAAAATTACGGCGCAGATCGCTGGGATGAATTTGTCCCTGATGTAAACCATCAAAACGAATACTACCAAGAGTTGGTTTGAATAAGCCTAATAACAATTTTGCCAAGGTGCTCTTACCTGAGCCATTACGGCCAATAATAGCAATTTTTTCTCCCGGTATGATTTTTATCGATAGTGGATGCAAAGCAGGTTTCTGAATCCCTGGATAATTAAAGCCAACATTTTCAACCACAATATGGCCTTCTAATTGCGGGCGGCTCGCTAATTGCCCCTTGTTTTCAAATTCGTCCTCTTGCTCCATAATGGCATCAAGCTGTCGCAAGGAGCTCTCGGTTTGATTATAACGGGTCATTAACGAAGCAACTTTTGCCATCGGGCCAACAGCACGACTCGATAACATAACCGCCGCAATGATTCCGCCCATTGAAATCAGACCATCAGAAACACGATATACACCCAGCACTAGTACCGCAACACTGGTCATCTGCACGACAAAACTGGCAAAATTAGTCACCGAATTAGTGATCATTTTGGTTTTTAACTGCCAGTTTGAAGTGTGACCCAACATCTGTTGCCAAACATTTTGTACAATACCTTCCGCTCCATTGGCTTTAATCGACTCCAGCGCTGATAAACTTTCAACTAGATGCCCATGACGTAAGCCAGAAAACTTATTACTCTCTTCTATAGCAAAGCGTAATTTGGTCTGCTTCATTAATGCATAACCAATAATTAGAACGCTCGCAACAATAGAAAGCAACGCTAAATCGCCTGCTACTAAGTAAATAATAAAAATGAATAACAGGGAAAAAGGGAGATCCACTAACGCAGTAATAGTTGCTGATGATAAGAACTCGCGTACACTATCGAATTCACCTAGCTGCCTGGCCATCCCTCCCACACTTGGCGCACGTTTCTCCAGCGGAATACCAATAACTTTGGAAAAGAGCTTGGAAGAGACTTGGACATCAATTTTTTTACCAGCCATGTCGATCAAATAGCTGCGCAATTGCTTTAAAATTAAATCAAATATATAAGCAACTGAAGCACCAATTGCGAGTACCCACATGCTTTCAAAAGCTAGATTAGGCACCACTTTATCGTAAACATTCATCACTAATAAGGGGGAAATTAGAGCAAAAATATTAACTAAAATTGAAGCGATTATAACATCACGATAGATCGGGGCCGACTCGCGAATGTTTTGCCATAACCAATGTTTTTTAGTATCGCTAATATGGACGTCAAAATCACGATCGGCATGGTATTTTTGCTTAATTAAAAACAAATAACCGACATAAACAGACTCTAACTTCTCGATAGTCATCTGTGCTTCACCACCTATTTCAGGCAGAGTGACGATAGCTTTATTTGCTTCCATGTCGAGTTCTTGCAAGATAAACGCTTTTTGATCTTTAAGCAGCAGAATACAAGGTAATAGCATTGCAGGAATATTATTTAAGCTTTTGCGACTTAACTTTGCACTTAACTCTGCACGAGCAGCAGCTTGTGGCAGTAATTCAGGAGAAAGGTTACTACTAGTTAGAGGCAACCCCGCAGATAAGGCATCTGCAGAGCATGGGTTACCAAAATGCTCACTCAAATAGACTAGACAATTCAAAAGCGGATCTTCGCTCTCGCTTCGCTGCCCAGCATCAATAGACCACTGTTTTTCTTGTTTTACTGACGATGGCATCAAAAATTCTCTTTAAAAAAAGGGGCTAGCTTAAAAGATACCAAACAGAAAAAAGGCAAACCTTTTGCCATAAAAAAGAGCAGCAGAGTACAGGCTGCTCTGTAATATGATTTTAGCTTAACACCTATTAAGAAGTCTCTGGAATTTCATTCAACACCATAGTCGAAGAGTCAATTGCAGGCACGTCGCTAATAATCAACGTCCCTGCATTGTCACCGTTAAATAGATTATTAATAATAACAACATCATCGCTACCTAAATCAACACCTTCAAGAATAATCGTCTGGTTAGGCGTACCAGCTGCAGATGCATCCCCCCCCACAAAAACATCAATGGTCGTGTCAGAATTAGCAGAAGAGAAATTTAAATAATCATCGAGAACATTACCTGTAGTCACTTGTAATATATCACTCAAATCGAGTTTATCACCTTCGGCAAAACTAAAGTCTTTAATAATATCGATTCCTGCATCACCATCTTGCCAAATGAATGTATCAGCACCATCGCCACCAATAAGGTAGTCATTGCCATCGCCACCTTTTAAAATATCAGCACCAATACCACCTTCTATGGTATCTATCCCAACTGAACCAACCAAAGTATCATCGCCGTATGAACCAACAAGCTGATCGTTGTAGGTAAAAGCCTCAGATGTAAAAGTATCACCTCCGATATCGATGGAAGCTGTCACAGAGTTATTAGTTTCAGCCGCTAAAGTCATAATATTAACTGCGGTGAGCGTATAGGTAAAGT
>JBNMPQ010000191.1:0-5965 GCA_051276935.1 Oleispira sp.
TTCAGTCGCGATGTCAGCATTTACCTGATCAACAATTACCTGAATTTTCACAGCGGTATCAACGTCACCCGTGTTCAATAACGCAATGGCTGCGTTTATACGATCAAGGTTCTCATCTGAAACGCCTGTTACATTAGCAAACTCAAAATCATTGAGTACTGGTTTAGGGTTTGCTTGATTCACTGCATAATTTTGTATCGTAACAATAGGGTCAATAACAACTTTCACTGTACGCGTTTTTTGATCTGCAGTATTGCCAGCAGCATCAGTTACATTATAAGTAACTAAATAATCAGCAATAGTATTGGTATCGACAGGGTTCACAGTTACAAGTTTATTAACTATATCAGAGTCAATAATGTCTGTGGCAATGGCGCCTGCATCACTATAAGCGTTACCCTGGATAAGCAAAACAACATCATCACCAGTAACAGTGATGATGGGATTAGTGAAATCATAAGTACTTGAGATAGATTGTTCATTATTAGTATTACCCGCGGTATCAGAGACAGCGGTGTCAACTAGTAACAATGTTACTTGTTCGCCTTCGACCAAATTATTAGAAGGTTCTAAAATAACGGAATAAGTTGAATTATCTATTTTATTAAAAGTGCTTAAAATAGCATTTGTCGCTACAAGCTCTGCTTGCTCTAAATAAGCGACGGGTTCAGAAAAATTTAAAGTGACGGTTTGCGCTGATAATGTATTGAACCCTGAAGGGCTAATAGTAAAAGAAGGTTTAATTACATCATAAATTGTTGTCGAATTAGATGCTACGTTGTCTTCTGCATTATCTACCGCTTCTACAGACCCAGCGGGTAAACTGATAACGACGCTGCTGTTTTCTAAAGGAGATGCCTCTGGTGTAACAATAGCTTGGTATCTGTTCACTTCGGGAGCAGGTAACTCTATTAAGTTAGAAACAATACCGTTTGATATGTGTAAATCAGATACATCAAACCCATTAATCTCTTCGCTGAACAAAATGCTAACACCGAACGTTTCATCATTCGTGATATACGGCGAGCTTATTAAAATATGAGGTGCAGTAATACTAGAATCAATAATACCGACAGTGGCGATTGCATCAGCGTTTGATAAAGCAACACTATCTAAAGAATTTACTCTTACAACAGATAAGTCATCGATAATCATGCCGATAGTCGTTGTATTGGTTGTTGAAAATTGAAGCCTTATATTCGATTCAGTATTTGAAGCAGGAATTATCATTGTTTCTTCGGTTAGATCCCACACGGTATTACTCCGCGTAAATGTCTTACTAGAAATAACGCTTAAGTCAGAAAGGGAGACCATTTCAATCGTCGTATCTACAGTGCTAGGTGTTTGACCATGCAAGCGACGAGTGGCCTTTATTGACACTTCATATTCCACGCCTGGAATTATGACTAAGTTTTGAAAACCCTGAGATTCAGCATCAACTTCAAAAACTCTATTATTACCAGTATGACCATAGGTAGTTACGTTGCTTATTTCAAATGTATAAGGGTATGAGCACACCCAGTCTTTAACATTAATGATATCTTCGCCTAATGTACAATTATCTGGGTTAGGGTTATTGTAGGCACGTTTATTTTTGACCTTATAGACTCCCTCTTTAACTTGAAAACCCGCTGCTCCGTTTTCAAAACCTGAGCTCAATATATGGTCGGCCCTAACACCTACTTTAAAAGTCTCTAGATCAATACTTGTATCGGCATTTTCCGGTATGGCAATCTCAATTACCCCCGTTGCACTTCCAGCTTCAATCGTAATACGATCAGAAATAATGACATAATCATCACCATCTGCTGTTTCTGCACTTGCTTCATATAAAATTATTTGGCCGTCATCACCTGGCACTGGAGAAACAGTTACTGTAATACTTGCATTATTACCTTCCGTTACAAGTACATCAGAAATGCTAATACTGTCGAGGACCGCATTTGAGTAGGGGGACGCTATTAACAATAAAAATGCTAATGCTGTTTTTGATCGATAATTTTGCAGAATATCTTTAATAGGCATACTGAACAATTCCATGTTAAGTCTAACAAATAGACTAGTTCCTTTAATTTTTCGAAATGATATCACTGTCACAAGAAGTAACGCTGATAATTTTACATTTGGGTAAAAATAATTTACAAATGTGACAGGATCGGCATCAATAAAGTAAAAAAACACTGACAAAACCATTAATTGGTTAAATATTATCCATATTTAAGCGTTTTTTGCAACATTATGTAAACAAGAAAGAAAGAATATTAACAAACTAATTGCATTTACAGCCAATTAACACAACAAAATCATAGAATTAGTAATGAATTCAGCTTAAAAGGTACTTACCGAACAACCTAAAGCCGGATTCGATATAGCCAAATAATTAATGAAGTAATTGAGAATGCATCACTAATTCTAATGCAAAAAGATCATTATCAGGAAAAGTATTTATAAAATAGAAGTCTATCTAAAATTGGCAGTAAGTCTCAATAACGTGTCGTATAAAAGTAGCAGAAAAATACGGATCGAGTAACACTAACTTACTGATAAACCTCTATTTTAGCTCTATCTTATATTCCACCAACCAGCCAGATTTTCCCCTACCTACACAGTAGCCCTGACAGACAAATAATCCAGGAACTGCTGCTATTTCGTTAGTTTTTTTATTGACAATGATTGGCCAATGTTCTCGAGCCCAGCTTGGTACAGAATAATCTTGCCACCACTTTTTCATCTTCCGTGTCGAACGACCAGAAGGCTTAGCAATATCCCCTGCTTGCCAGTTTTTTAAGAGGTATTGTCCAGGTTTTAAGGCAAAGTCAGCGATTGCATCTTCACAAATCAACCATCCGTTAAAGCACTTAAGGTCTTGGCCTTGCCAATCACGTGCCATACTTTTAGAGGGAGCAACCTCGGATCCATTAAATGTTACTGCATTTGATAAATACAAACGGTTTTTATAACGGTACAAAATAGAGGAAGACCAGATAAATCGAGGCTCAGCATCACGCTGAGCTTGGATCATATCAACATAGATAGTTCGCATTTGTAGGGCAGACGGTAAAATATCAACATGCTGAGCAAGCCAAGCTCGCAGATAACTCAAACCTGTTGCTTGATTCATTTCCTGTATTAATAATAAATCGAAATAAGGAATATTTTTTAACGCAGAGTGTATTTTATAATCGGATGACTGAAACTCATCCTTTATAACTATTTCACTAGTAACAATTTCATTAGTAATTAATTGCTGTAATAAACTCTGTTCATGCTGAATAGTACTAATGGTGCGGGATAAAGACTGCTTGTGCCTAGGATAGCGTTGCCAGATTTGTGGCAACAGTTCATTACGCCACCAATTTCTGTCTAATGTTGAGTCTTGATTGGATTCATCCTCAACCCAATGGAGTTGATGGTCTTTGGCATATTCAATAAGCTGAGATTTTTCGATGCTTAATAACGGCCGCAATATTTGACAGGTATTCGTTCTGGATAAGTTTCTTTGTCTAGGAATACTGGCTAAACCGGTTAAACCGCTGCCTCGAAGGGCACGCATAAAAAAGGTTTCAATTTGATCATCCAAATGATGCCCCTGCAATAACACATCATTATGATTACAGTGCTTTTCAAAAATTTGATAACGCGCTGAGCGAGCGGCCTGCTCTATGCCGTCAGAGCAATTATCAAGCTGTACTTTTTCGATAATAAAGTCGATGGTAATGGCAAGCTCTGCAGATAATTGCTCACACAAGGTCTGAGCATGCTGAGCCCAAGCATCGGCGTTTTCGGACAATCCATGATGAACATGAATTGCTTTTAATTTTCTATTAAAAGCAGCAGCATAATGAGCAGTAGCCTGCAGTAAAACTGTCGAATCGACACCGCCACTCAAACCGATGCAAAGATAAGTGTCTAGCGAGTCGTTAATATGGTTTGGATGTTTTTTAACCGCCGATAATAATTTAACACGGCTAATTGCTTCCGCAACTGCTTGCTTAATCAGCACTTAAGAATAATCCATCGCCACAGATTCTTCGCCAAAAGCATACTTCAAAACAAGCAACTGCTCGTCGGTTGGACGGATACGCCACCTATCACCTAATTGAATATCTGCTTGAGCACTGTCATTTGAATATTGCAAGATAACAGGACAACCATGCTCACCCTGCGCCGCATTCACCGGATTCAACATCTGCTTTAGATTGGCAACAAACTTATAATCCAGTTGCTCACGTTTCACTTTTACTTTTAACGACTTGGCATAATTCAAGCGTGCCTGGCTAATTTCCATCGCGTTAATGGCGTTCGCTTTTAAGCCACCAGAATAATCATCGTGGCGAACATTCGCTTCAATAATAATCACTTTATCTTTATCGATCACTTCGCGTACTTTCTCAAACGCTTCAGAAAATAGTGAGACTTCAACTCGACCTGTTCTATCGTCTAAAGTAATAAAGCACATATTCTCCCCACGCTTATTTTTCATAATACGTAAATTAACGATCAAGCCCGCAAGCTTTTGTACTTTTTTATCATCGCGAAGATTTGATAATTTAGTCGGGGCCAGCTGACGCACTTCGTCTTCATATTCATCAAACGGGTGACCCGTAACAAACAAGCCTAAGGTGTCTTTTTCACCTTGTAAGCGTTCTTTAAGAGTCCAACCGCGCAAATGACGATGTTTTTCATAGACATCATGCTGATCACACTCTGCCGCTTCTGCTTCGGCATCGCCAAATAAATCGAACACACCTGACGCTTCATTGGCGGCGCTTTGGTTTGCCGCCTTAACCGCGTCCTCAATACTGGCCATCATAACGGCACGATCTTCACCAAAGCAATCAAAACCTCCACTGCGGACCAGCGCTTCAAGAACCCGTTTATTAATTTTTTTCGAATCGCAGCGATCACAAAAATCGAAGAGATTTTTAAAGTCTCCTCCCGCATTACGTGCTTCAACAATCGCTTCAACCGGACCTTCACCAGCACCTTTAACAGCACCTAAACCATACACGACGGCACCCTCATCGTTTACAATAAAACCAAACTCTGACTGATTGACGTTGGGCAATATTAAGTTCAAACCCATCTCACGACATTCTTCGACAAAGCCAACCACCTTGTCGGTATTTTGCATGTCAGAGGTTAAAACTGCTGCCATAAACGGCGCAGGGTAATGACGCTTCAACCACAGAGTTTGATACGAGACAACGGCATACGCCGCGGAGTGGGATTTGTTAAAACCATAACCCGCGAATTTTTCTACCAGGTCGAAAATTTTCATCGCTAGGTCAGGATCAACCCCCACCGAGATAGCCCCATCGCGGAACGTGCCACGCTGTTTTTCCATCTCTTCGGGTTTTTTCTTACCCATCGCACGACGCAACATATCGGCACCACCTAAGGTATAGCCTGCCAAGACTTGGGCAATCTGCATCACCTGCTCTTGATAAACGATGACGCCATAGGTGGGTTCTAAAATTTCTTTTAAACTTTCATGCTGGAAATCAGGGTGTGGATAAGCCACTTCTGCGCGGCCGTGCTTACGGTTAATAAAGTCATCAACCATGCCTGATTCAAGGGGACCCGGGCGGAACAAGGCCACCAGCGCAATCATATCTTCTAGATTATCGGGTTGCAGACGGCGAACCAGATCTTTCATACCGCGAGATTCCAACTGGAAAATGGCGGTCGTCTGTGCGGTTTTTAAATACTCGATTGACTCTTTATCATCAAGGTCAATTTCCTCAATACGAATATGAGGCTCACCGGTTTTATCTTTAAAACGATTAATCGTTTTAATCGCCCAATCAATAATCGTTAGGGTTCGCAGACCCAAGAAATCGAATTTAACCAGACCCGCCTCTTCTACGTCACTTTTATCAAACTGAGTAACTAAGCCGGTATAATCTTCGTCACACGCGGTCGGTGCAAAATCGGTTAATTTTGTCGGTGCGATGACCACACC
>JBNMPQ010000192.1:0-5941 GCA_051276935.1 Oleispira sp.
AACCTGTGGTAGGAATAGCACCACTACTATCCGGTAGAAAACCATAATTCTGATAGCGCCATAATCTGCCATCAGCATCATCGCAGTAACTCACAGGCTGATCGACAAGAAAAAAACGCTTACGTGGTGAGTCGGTTGGAAAACGATAATTTGCAGCTGCATCAAAGGTAATGGTTTGCATATTAGCTCCGGGGCCGCCAACCGCTCCGGCAGTTGCAGTAGTTGTAGAAACACTTCGAATGGTTGCTGGGCTAGTGCCGTAGATTGAATCTTTACTACTCGGGTACACAGCAACATAACCAGATTCACTCCCTGTTGCTGCGATAAATGCAATACTGTTAAAACTGGTAGTAGGACTTGAAGTAGGGACTGAAATGTATTCTGAGCTGTGAGAGATAGGCACGAGTTCTAAGCACTGAAAACCTCCATCACTAAAAGTATGTACACTGTTTGGCAACGCACGACGAACTTGCCGTAAGACTTTTTCAACCGCGATACTCGCAGTACTGGCTAAAGCTTGGCGTTCAGCACTGTCTACTAAACCTTGAGCTGACTGAGATATAAATTTAACACTTCCAGTTGCTAAAATAGATAATACGACCATTACCATCACCAACTCAACCAAGGTAAAAGCCATGGATGACTTGTAAGATAACGGTTGTTTAAAAGGTCTTTTAGGGGGAAGTTGTGTCTTCATAATTCAGCGTTTAAAATCAGCATTAAAGATCAGCTCTAATAACAGAAAATACAAGATTTTGGTTAGTCGGCGAAGTAATGGTCACTGCAATTAACTTACTATTGGCCGCAACATCGTCACAAGTAACATCGATATTAACAGTATAGCCTGCATAATTAGAAGGCGTAGTGGTATCAAGAAAATCAGCCTGCTCAGACAGACCATCATAGTCATCAACGTCATCATACAAACTGCGACTGCTTTCTCCCGCTTCATTTCCAGCGATAGAACACGTTCCTACAGCGCCTCCTCCTAAAGGGGAGTCTTCTTGATAACGCATAGATAATATTTCATCAAGATAAGCTTGAGAAAGCTGTGTCGCTTTGCTTTGCCATAAAGGATCAGCGCTTCTGCCAACACCCAGAAATAAACTGGATGACAGTGCTCCTAACGCAATACCCAGTACCACAATGCTAATAACCAATTCAATTAAACTAAACCCTTTTGAACCCTGAATTTTCAAGGCACTAGGGTATGCAATTGCCTTCATAAGCATATCCTGAAGAACTAATACAAAGTTCGATGTCCGTAAATGAATCAATACAAACTCGTAAATTTTGTGCGGGCACTCGATTACCATTACCATCAAATGTAACCGTTAAAGGTGCTGTTGATAAAGCTGAACAACTTCCTGTTAAATTACTACCAAAACGAATTTCTTCGTCGTCGCGACCCACCTGAGCGTTGTACGTTAAGGAACCTGAGCTTACGACTAGACTCCAATGATCACTGTCTCCGGTAACATTTAACTGTGTATGGTTAACGCTGTCGACAGATGCTCTGGATAACGCTGTTTGTTGCGCAAGTCTCAGAGAGGCAATTAACTGATTGGTGATTATAGCCGTTGAATAGCGTTGTGATGACGGGAAACGACTGACTGCGAATGCTGAGAGAATACCCAGCAAGATTATTACTGTAATTAATTCGATTAACGTAAAACCTTGCTGGTAATTTTTCATAAATACCAAGAGTCATCCGACTATTGGTTTACTATCAATTACTAACAACCAATAACTACGACAACCGCAGCATTCGTAGGCGTATAAGATACCTGACAAGATCCCGCTGTAGTTCCAGATATTGTATACACAATAGGGTCTCCAGCTGTACTAGAATAGTCTGTGGCTACAATCTGAGCGGCTTTCCCAATTCCATCTGCGTCAGCTGTTGGATAACCAGCAATCATCGTAATAGCAACACCATCTAATGTAACACCTGTTGCGCCACTGTCACCACTTGCAAGTTGTTGAGCATGAGCAATGTTGGCTGCAGCTTTGATTGCGCCAGCCAAACCATTAATACTTGCTTCTCTAGCATTGCCACCTAGATCGGCAAATCGAGGCAAAGCGAATGCTGATAGCACGCCCAAGATCACGATTACCATAATTAGTTCGATCAGGGTAAAACCTGTTTGTTTGTTGATCTTTCTCATAGATCGCTCCTAAATTTAACTTTAATAAAATGATTAAAATAAGGTAATAACTCGACCTGTTGCCAGATCATAATGAATTCGCAAACCATCCCTATTAAGACGATGTCGATATTGGCAAATGCCACCTTCTAATTGAGCAAGGTATATAGATTCGATATCACTCTCGGCCATATTATCACTCTCAGTTTTCACCCCGACTGTAGGTGCTGAGTCTTTTAACAAGCCATTCCATAGTCTTAAACAGGTTGAGTTACTTAGAGCGAAGCCCTCAGACATTTTCAATGAATCTTGTTGAGTCATGTCAAAAACATCAATGGGCCAGCCATGTTTTCCCATCAGTATATTTCCGCTACCAAAACCTTGAAGTAATTCACTCTTATTACTCGATCCTTTAGACTGCCATACACTGTGAGTTAATCTCACCACGGCTTGCAACGAATTAGCGGTCAACTCCACACTGGTCTCATAAGCATCATCTTGTAAGTGGTTGACCTTAGAAATTAAGACAACCGCTAAAACAGATGTGATCATTAATACCAAAGCAAATTCTAATAAGCTAAAACCAGCCTCATTGAATAACCTCTTACCTTTAATTCTAGTCAAAGGTCTGATTATTTTCCTATCACCGTTACGAATCGATACAAAAATACATCCTCCCATTACTTAGCACCCATGGCACCGCTCAAATCCCAAATAGGTAAGAATACGCCCAGTGCTAACACCAGCACTAAACCACCCAGAAATACGAGTAAAATCGGCTCTATGGAGTCTGCAAGTTGTTTTAATTCGTAATCAATTTCTTCTTCATAAAAATCTGCAACATCGTCTAACAGAGTATCAATTGACCCTGTCTCTTCCCCTACTGACATCATTTGTAATACTAAGGGAGTAAACAAACCCGTTGCCGACGCTGTACTGGTTAACCGTTCTCCTCGTTCGACACCTCTAGACATATCCTCGATGGCAACACCGATTGACTTGTTGCCCACACTTTCTGCAACAATTGATAAGGCTCTTAAAATAGGGACACCCGAGGACAGCATCATTGAAAAAGAACGAGCAAAACGCGATAGAGCGATACGCTTAAAAAGTGAACCGAATAAAGGCAACTTTAGCTTTTTTGTATCCCACCACAAAAGACCCTCAGGGGTTTTAATAAAACTCAACCAGGCATACACGCCTCCAATGGTTACCATTAAAATCAACCACCAATAATTAATAGTGAATTTAGAACTGGCCATTAAGATTTGAGTTGCAATAGGCAGGTCAGCACCGAGCTTTGCAAATACACTAGCAAAACTTGGAATCACCATGACATTAATAATTGTCATCGCAAATAAAATTGCCGTCATCACAAATAAAGGATATCGAGTCGCCGATTTAATTCTTTTCTTAGTCTCACGCTCTAACTCCAAGTGAGCCGTTAACTTTTGAAACGCAAGATCCAAACGACCCGTATTTTCACCCACATGAATCATACTAATAAATATAGGGGAGAATATTTTAGGAAATTGACGAAAAGCAGTTGCCAACTCGGAACCTGAAACTAATGACGTAGCAATCGAATTAAGTACTTCAGATAAAGGGGCATTATCGCTCGATTCTGCGAGTCCATTAAGGGCTCGTATAATTGGAATTCCAGCTTTCGTTAATGCATAAAGCTGACGTGTTAATAATACCTGATCGTCTAATGTAATTTTTCTTTTTAGTGAAAATGAAAAATTAACACTTTTAGATTCTAATGTTTCTTCTACCAAACTCGTAATGATGATTTTTTTCAGCTGTAATTGATTCATCGCTATCGCTTGAGTTGATGCCTCAAGCTGACCGCTAATTTTCTGTCCTTCGTTATCTCGCCCTGTATATTTAAAATCAGGCATATTAGCCTCCGTCACCTAAGCTGGCACTGACACGAAAAACCTCGTCCAAAGAAGTAATTCCTTGGCGAGCATAATCCAAAGCACACAATGCTAGCGGCCTAAACCTTGGATGAGCGTTAGCCGCTGAAGCAAACTCATCCGCTGAATTACGGCGCATCGCGGTAATCATTTCATCATCCATTTCGAGTAATTCATAAATACCCATACGCCCGCTATAACCCGTATTATTACAATGATGACAACCCCGACCCTTTTTGTAACTTGCAAGTAAAGAGCCTTCAGTCATAGACATTAGCCAAGCACGCTCTTGCTCTTCTAACTCATGATCTTCTTGGCAGTGTTCACATAAACGTTTAATTAAACGCTGAGCCATCACCGCACGAAGAGAAGAAGCCACTAAATAGTGATCCACTCCCATATCCAACAACCGCATCGCAGTAGAAACGGCATCGTTCGTGTGCAATGTTGATAGCACCATATGCCCAGTCATTGCGGCTCTTAAACCAATTTCTGCTGTTTCATTATCACGCATTTCACCGACTAAAATGACGTCAGGATCTTGTCGTAATGCCGCACGCAGTACCGTAGGAAATTTTAAACCTACTTTAGGATTAACTTGGACTTGGTTCACCCGAGGTAGGCGATATTCAATCGGATCTTCAGCAGTAATGATTTTTCTTTCTTTTGTATTTAATATAGTAAGAGCTGCATATAAGGTCGTTGTTTTACCACTCCCCGTTGGCCCAGTAACTAATACCATTCCATGAGGACGCTGAATAAGATAGTTGAAACGCTCTTGTATATCCTTTGGCATTCCTAGGGAATCAAAATCGAGTATGCCACCGCTTTGATCCAATAATCGCATCACAACCGATTCGCCAAATTGAACAGGCATTGTGGAAAGACGAACATCAATACTCTTATTCTTCACTCGAATATTAAAGCGGCCATCTTGAGGAATTCGTTTTTCTGATATATCTAATCCAGACATGATTTTTAAACGAGAAACGAGGGCAGAAGCAATTCTTCGCTCTTTCATCACCTGCTCTTGCAAGTCACCATCAATTCTCATTCTTATTCTAAGTTGAGACTCTTCAGGCTCAATGTGAATATCAGAAGCTTTTACCTGAACGGCATCTTCAAAAATACTTTGCAATAACCGCACAACAGGGGCATCGCTACTATCACTGCCCGATGCCAACTCTGTAATGTCAAAATCGCTTTCAGAAAGTTCGCCTTCTAACTCTCCTGCAATAGAAGCAATTTCATCCTGACGGCGATAAATACTGTCTAACGTTGTTAACAAATTATCTTCAGATATAAACGCGGGTAATACAGGTCGCTTCAATTGACGCTGAAGATCATCAATAACCATAAGATCTGTCGGATCTGATAAACCAATAAGCACACCATCTGGTTGCTCGGCCAAAACAATGCAACGATAACGTCTGGCATAAGCTTCCGGCAAAATACGAACAATATCAGCCTGAATTCGATAGCGATTTAGATCAATATAAGGGTAATGAAAATAATCTGATAGACACGACAGAAGTTTGTCTTCTGAAACGAATTTAAGGTCAGTTAATACACGACCAATCTTCTTTCCGGTACGCTTTTGCTCAGCCAAAGCCTCCATTAACTGGGCGTCAGTAATAAGCTCTTTTTCAACCAAAAGATCTCCAACACGGATTTTCTTTTTTGTTTCCATTTTATCTTTCATTAATAGCAACCTTACCCTGCTCTATACGACCTAAACGTTTAGCGACCCATCTCTGCTGTTTGTATGTTAATAAAGATGAATTCAGCAGCGCCTTATATATTGAATATGTTTTTTCGTTTTGCTCTAACTTGGAATAATTTAATGCCATCGCTAGCTGCCATCTAACATCATTA
>JBNMPQ010000193.1:0-5915 GCA_051276935.1 Oleispira sp.
CCATCAACCTCAATCGCCCACATTAATCCACGCTGGGTTGCGGCCATCTGAACTGACAATGAAATCATGCGTTCCGCATGTTCTTTAATGGCCGATTCACTTTGACCCGCTAAGGTTTTTTTTTGATACAGCTTAACAATGGCATCGACATCTGAATTATCTAACGGGCGTAATTGGCCACCCTTAAAATCGACATTAGCAACAAATTTCATGTGGGATAATACCTAGAATGTGCATTTTGAGGATAACATTCTAACACTGAGATTTCTTTTCAGGAAGTCTATACATATTGAGCAGCGGCCCAACCACTGGCCCAAGCCCATTGAAAGTTAAAGCCACCTAAGTGCCCAGTGACATCTAAAACCTCACCAATAAAGTATAATCCCTGTTGGTTTTTAGCCATCATGGTTTTAGAGCTCACTTCATCAGTATCAATGCCACCCAGTGTTACTTCAGCTGTGCGATAACCCTCGGTTCCAGAAGGGGTCAGCTGCCAAGCATTAAATTGACGCGCAATGATATCCATCTGTTCTGCGTTTAATTCAGCCAAGGTTTGAGGCAACCCACTTTTAAATATATCGGTTGTTTTTAATAAGTCGTTTAAAAATAATTCAACCAATTGCTCTGACATTTTTTGAGTTAGCCATTGCGCGATAAATTTTTTCAAAGAAAGCTTAGGTCGATCATGCTGAGCTTCACGTAAAACTTGTGCAAGATCGATATCAGGTAACAAGTTTATTGTTAACGTCTGGCCTGCTTGCCAATAGGACGATATCTGCAATACCGCTGGGCCACTCAAACCTCTATGAGTAAATAACATATTCCCGCGGAAGCTTTGACCATTACACTCCATCGTCACTTCACAAGAGCTGCCTGATAGCGCAATACACACCTCTTTCAATTGGTTAGTAATGGTGAAAGGAACCAGACCTGCTCGAGTATTGTAAGTCTTTAGATTAAACTGCTCAGCAACTTGATAACCAAAACCACTTGCACCTAAAGTCGGTATTGATAATCCCCCCGTCGCGATCACTAATGACTCGCAACTGTATTCACCTTGATCCGTCGACAATTTATAAAGACTTGTATCCGCCTCTAACGCCTGAATTGAATCGACTGAAGTTTTCAACTGAACCTTAGCGCCAGAAAGTTCACATTCGGTAAGCAACATATTAAGAATATCGCTGGCTTTATTATCGCAAAATAATTCACCCAACTGTTTTTCGTGATAAGGAATATTATGCTTCTCTACTAAGCCAATAAAATCCCACTGGGTGTAACGGCTTAAAGCACTTTTACAAAAATGTGAGTTATAACAAAGATAGCGATCAGGCTCGACGTAGTAGTTGGTAAAATTACAACGACCACCTCCCGACATAAGAATTTTCTTGCCTGCTTTATTCGTGTGGTCCAGTACTAAAACAGACCGCCCACGCTGACCTGCAACAGCCGCACACATAAGACCCGCAGCACCAGCGCCAATTATAATTACATCGTATTGCACAGGGTTCACCCTTTGAAGTTAAAGCAGAGCTATGAAATTGAGCTATTACCGTTAATGTTGACAAATACAGAGGTGGTTCCGACAGGCAAAGACTAGGTATCGGCTAATAATCTTTTCACAGGGCCAAACGTTTTACGATAGATTTCGCAAGGCCCCAACGCCTCAAGAGCAGCGATATGTGCCTTAGTGGGATAACCTTTATGCTTTGCCAAGCCATAACCAGGATATTGCTCATCCAGAGCGACCATTTCATGGTCACGCTGAACCTTAGCCAAAATAGAGGCTGCACTGATGGCCGCGACCAAAGCATCACCTTTCACAATGGCCGTACCTGGCATATCCAATTCAGGTAAACGATTGCCGTCGATAAGTGCATATTCGGGTAATTTTTTTAAACCGTGAAATTCCAGCCCACGAACAGCACGCGTCATTGCCAACATACGTGCTTGGAGAATATTAATGCTATCAATTTCGTCTGCGCTTGCGCGAGCAATGCAATAGCTTAAGGCTTTCTCTTTAATTTCTGGAAATAACGCTTCACGCTTTTTCTCACTTAGTTTCTTTGAATCATTTAAAGCTTCAATCGGATTATCCGGATCAAGAATAACAGCAGCAGCGACAACGTCACCACACAAAGGACCGGCTCCTGCTTCGTCAACGCCACAATATACAATTTGCTGCTCAAGTAACTGGGCTTCGACTTCAGTTAAAACATTAAACTTGTCGACTAAACTTACGGGGAATGCGTCATCTACAGACATTATTTTTCACTCAGACTAGGGCTAGACTTTAATAAATTCATAATCGCCAAAGCCGCTTGTTCATCAGCACCACGCTTGAGCTGTTTGTGAATAAACAAGAAAGTTTCTTGTAACTGGTGAATTAATTTTTCGTCTTCTAACCGCTCGTTTACAGCACTGGCTAAATTTTCAGCCGTTGCCCGCTCTTGTAATATTTCAGGAACAACTTCACGGCCCGCCAATAAATTGGGAAGCGAAATAAAATCTTGTTTTAATAATCGACGCATAATCATCGCAGTAATTGGCGATACGATGTAACTCACAATCATCGGCTTTTTAAGTAACATACCTTCAAGAGTCGCCGTGCCAGATGCGAGTAAAATAACATCCGCCGCTTGCATGCACGTCTTAGAGTCACCATCAATAACATCTATCTTTACGACCGGCTTAGCGTCGTTTATTAATTGTTCAATTTGCTGCTTACGGACTTCGTTTGCCGCAGGTAAGATAAAACGAACATTAGGATTGTGTTTAAACACTAATTCCGCAGCTTGGATAAAAACAGGGCAAAGCTTTTCTACTTCACTGCCACGGCTACCCGGCATTAAGCAGACGACTTTTTTATCTTGCTCTATATGAAAAACCTGGCGTGCATCTTTGAAATTACTGTCAAAAGGAATACTATCGGCTAAATTGTGACCTACGAAACTCACAGGCACATCATGTTGCTGATAAAATTTAGCTTCAAATGGAAACAACGTCAGCATCAAGTCAACTGACTTCTTGATTTTATGAATACGCTTAGAACGCCATGCCCATACTGAAGGACTGACATAGTGAACCGTTTTGATACCCGACTGTTTTAATTTATATTCAAGTTGAGTATTAAACTCAGGGGCATCGATGCCAATAAAGACATCCGGCGGATTTTTTTGCCAATATTGAACGAGTTTCTTACGTACTTTTAATAATTCGAATAACCGGCCTAATATTTCTACTAAGCCCATTACTGCAAGGCGCTCCATAGCAACAAAAGACTTAAAGCCTTCTGCTTCCATTAATGAACCGCCAATGCCTTCAAACGTGGCATCGGGATAATGTTTTTTCAACGCTTTCATCAAACCGATGCCTAACATATCACCGGAGGTTTCACCGACAACAATTGCAATACGCATTATCGAATAATACCGCGCGTCGCTTGTTCAAGTGACTCGAGCAACACTTTAACCCCATCATCTTGGTCGGCTAGTACTCTAATTTCGACTAAGGCTTCTTCTAAAGTCAACGCTTGACGATAAAGAGCTTTGTACGCTTTACGCAATAACTGAATCGATGTTTTTTCAAAACCGCGACGTTTTAAACCTTCGATATTAATACCGTGAGGCTCAACCGGATAGCCATTACAAATAACATAAGCAGGAATATCTTTTAATACTACAGAGCCCGCTCCCGTCATTGAATGGCTGCCAATTTTGCAGAACTGGTGAACCTGAGTTGCCCCACCTAAAATAACGTAATCACCAATATGAACGTGACCCGCAACGTTCGTATCATTAGCCATAATACAGTTATCACCCATCACAACATCATGGGCAATGTGGGTATTTACCATAAATAGATTATTACTACCTACTTTGGTTAAGCCTTTATCTTGAGTCGTGCCGCGGTGAAACGTGCAGGCTTCACGAATAATATTATTATCGCCAATAATCAACTCAGTGGGTTCATCGGTATATTTTTTATCTTGGCATTCTTCCCCAATCGACGAGAATTGAAAGATTTTATTATTCTTACCAATTTTTGTTGGGCCCTTAACAATAACATGAGGACCAATTACAGTTCCTTCGCCGATTTCTACACCGGGTCCTACCATGGACCAAGGACCAATCTCTACACCTTCCGCAATAATTGCACTCGGATCGATTACGGCTCTGGGATCAATCATCTTTATATATCCTTTTCTGCACAGGTGATTTCAGCGCAACACACAACATCACCATCAACGAGGGCACGGCATGAAAACTTCCAAATCCCACGTTTACTATTAACGTATTCAGCTTCTAAATTAAGTTGATCTCCCGGTACAACAGGCTTTTTGAAACGAACATGATCTGCACCGGCAAAGTAATAACTTGTTTTTACCGTGCGCTTATCACCCAACATATGTAAACCTAGAATCCCAGCAACTTGCGCCATTGACTCGAGAATTAAAACACCCGGCATAATAGGATGCTGTGGAAAATGACCATTGAAAAACTCTTCATTAATGGTGACATTTTTAATGGCTTTAATACTGCCTTCATTAGGTCCTTCAATGTTGATGGTATTCACACGATCTACCATCAAGAATGGGTATCGGTGAGGGAGTAGTTCTTTAATACCTTGAACATCCAAAGCGGGCATCATTTTCACCTTATAGATTTTTTTCTAATTTTATTAAACGCCGAGCTATATCATCAAGCTGACGGAAACGGGATGCACTTTTTCGCCACTCTTTAGCCGGCATCATTGCTGTGCCGGATGAGTATACACCCGATTCTTTAATAGATTTTGACACAAGTGTCATGCCCGTAATATGCACACCGTCGGCTATGTTTATATGCCCAACAATGCCAACACCACCGGCTATCGTGCAATTCTTTCCAAGTGTCGTACTGCCCGCGATACCTGTAGTACCGGCAATCGCACAGTTTTCACCAATCACCACATTATGAGCAATCATTATTTGGTCATCAAGCTTTACACCGTTACCAATTTGAGTATTACCCAGTGCGCCACGGTCAATTGTCGTATTTGCACCAATCTCAACTTGGTTACCGATTCGTACACCACCCAGCTGAGCGATTTTCACCCACTGGCCTGCATCAGGCGCAAAGCCGAAGCCGTCTGCGCCAAGAACACAACCAGAATGCAGAATACAGTTATTACCGACCACAACATCGTGATACATCACAACATTTGCGTGCAATATACATTGCTCACCGATAATTGAATGATCGCTGATAGCGCTATTCGGCCCGATACGCGTTCCGGAACCCACTTGCACATACTCACCAATAACCACATTAGCGGCAATCGATACGTCGTCTGCAATGCTTGCACTATTAGCAATCGTCGCGGAAGGATGTATGAACGCCGCTTGCGCAGGCAAATTATTGAATAGCTGTGATAGTTTAGCAAAACCCACGTAGGGATTATTCATCACTAAAGCCGACACGGGACATTCATCTTGCATATCAGGGTGCAAAATGACTGCGGCAGCCCGAGTCGTCGCTAATTGTTTGCGATAGCTCGGATTGGCTAAAAAAGTAACGTGCTCAGCACTGGCCAATTCCAAGGTTGAAATACCTGACACAGATATCTGATCATTATTCGTGATCAAAGTAGCACCAATTTTTTCAGCAATATCTGCTAAAGAGATAGCGTATTGTGTCATTGTATTGACTAACCTCTGTTCTTTAATCTAGAGCGAATAATCAACAAAGTTGATTATTTTGCGTTTAATTGCTCAAGCAATAACTTAGTGATATCAGTACCTGGGCCATTGTAAATAACCATATCAGGACGTACAACTAAGTCATATTTTTTCTCATCAATGATAGCTTTTAAAGCTTTCTGCATTTTGGGTTCCATCGCTTGTGCAAGCTGTTGTAACTCTTGCTGCTCTGCTT
>JBNMPQ010000194.1:0-5893 GCA_051276935.1 Oleispira sp.
TTAGGAAATATACTAAAAAGAAAAAAGCGAGTTAGCGCTTAGCCCGCAACGCCGAGCAAATGGCCAATACAATCAACAGCGCAAACAACCCTTGTTCAAACGCAAATGATTCGCCCAAAAAGATCACTGCAAATAACAAGGTAAGAAACGGCTGTAATAATTGAATCTGGCTAATACGACCAGCGCCTGCTTCCGCCATCGCTTGGTACCAAAAGCGGAATCCCCACCATTGGCTGATCACGGCTAGATAGAGTAAGCCCGCCATGGAAATCCAAAAACTATTCTGCTCTGCAGGGTTGTTCATAGTTCCAGTGAATTGAGTAATGAAAGCCTCGTCTCCTACGTGATAACCAAAAGCGATTGCTGACAGAGGTAAATACAATACCAGCATCCAGCAGATCGTTTGCCAGCCACCAATATTCTTTGCCGCTTTCGCGCCTGCGCTATAACCCAAGCCACCGAAGGCGAGTATCAAAATTAATATTATAAGCGTCTGCATATCCCAGCCAGAGGATTGGCTGCCATTAAGGAAATACACGGCTAATAGCGCTGCGCCAAAGCCTGACGAGATCCAGAACCTGAGGCCATTTCGTTCTTGCATAATCAGCGCCGCAAATAGGCTGGTCATCAAGGGCAAGCCTGCTAAAACCACTCCCATGTTGGCCGCTGATAAATTTACTAGGCTGTAACTTAATAAGTAGGGAAAGCCAACAACGACCCCCGAGCCAGCTAATACTAGCCAAGCGAGTGTTTTCTTATCCGGCAGTGACCAGCCATTAACATTAATAATAATTAAGGCGAGTAGTCCGGCAAAAAAGGCGCGGCATGCGGCGATGAGTTCAGGGCTAAATAATGGCAGTGCCAGTTTCGTCATAGGAATGGTCATGGCGAATAAAACCACCGCAAAGAAACCTTTCACCATGCCGGAAGAATCGAGCGTAATGCGGGTGGTAGAAGAAACTATATTATCTGTTTGGCAGGTTAGGCTTGTCATTTTTATACTCACTATTTTTTGATTGGCCAAGATGTTTTCTTGAGCCTGAGTATTGTGGAGTAATTAAAGACAGGTTCAGAGAGGCAGCGTTAAGCGTAAAAAGCAGTACAGCTAGCCTAAAATAGCAACTGTACTGTTTTAAAATAACAAAACTGTACTCTAATGCAGTACAGTTGAACTGATAACCTAGCTAGATTAGGCCGTACTGATCCATCGATAGCAGAAAAGAGCCGCAATATGAGCAACGCTAATACCACCCTGTATCGCCAAGTAGCTGAAGGTATTGCGACCGATATTGAGCAAGGGGTTTATCTTGCCGAGCAGAAAATTCCTAGCGTGCGTAAGCTCAGTAAGCAATTGCAGGTGAGCATCTCAACTATTAATCAGGCTTATGCGTTATTAGAAGACCAAGGTTTAATTTTGGCTAAGCCACAGGCGGGTTATTTTGTCCGCAAAGGTGCTAATGATGAACCCGTCGCTCCGCCAGTATCCCAAGGAGGGCAGCCAAAAGCGGTAACGAAAACGGAACTGATTAATCATGTTCTAGAGCACGTCAATGTCACAAGTAGCGTTGATCTAGGCTGTGCCATTCCAGATTATTCTTTCTTGCCTTATCGCGCTTTACAAACCCACATGCAAAAAGTCACGCGCTTTAATATGGAAGAAGTTTTCAATTATCAATTCTCTCCCGGCTTAGAAATTTTACGGGCGCAGATCGCTTTGCGGATGCGGGATGTCGGCTTGCGCTGTCACGCCGATGATATTGTGATCACCCAAGGGTGTTCAGAGGCTTTGCATCTGTGCTTGAGCAGTGCGACTCAGCGGGGAGATATTATTGCGGTTGAGTCCCCTTGTTATTACGGCTTTTTACAAATGGCAAAATTACGCGGCTTAAAAGTCATCGAAATTCCAACCGATCCGAACCAAGGTATTAGCATCGATGCATTAAAACTGGCGTTAGAGCAGTGGCCAATTACAGCGATTATGGTCACCAGTCGTTATAGTAATCCTACGGGGGGCAGCATTAGCACAGAGAAGCAAAAGCAGCTGGTTAAACTCGCGAATCAATTTGATTGCCAAATCATTGAAGACGATATCTATGGAGAAATGCCGTTAGATAATAGTATGGGCATTAAAGGCGCCAAGGAGCCGGTGAATACCGTTCTAAAAACACATGATAGTGATGACAGAGTTATGTATTGCTCGTCGTATTCTAAAACAGTCGGCCCAGGCTTACGCATTGGTTGGTGTATACCTGGGCGTAATAAAGAGGCTGTGATACAAGCGCAAAGATTCAGTACCATGGCGACTAGCAGTTTGCCGCAATTGACTATGGCGTCGTATTTACAAAATGGCCATTATGATAAGCACCTACGTAGCTTGCGTCAGATAGTTACCGAAAATATAAAATTATTTTCTCAAACAGTGCAACATTATTTCCCCCAAGGGACGCGATTATCAGTACCCGCAGGAGGATTTATTTTATGGATATGTTTGCCAGAGAATGTCAGCTCAATTGAGTTGCTGCATCAAGCTCAAGCAGAATCAATATCTATTATTCCAGGAGATATTTTTTCTAATAGTGATCAATTTAAAAATTATATTCGTTTAAATTGTGCCACGCCTTGGAATGAAGATGTAAAGCAAGCAATTGTAAGGCTTGGTGAGCTTGTCTATCAAATGATGCACAGTTCATAACAATAAACGCGCATCAAGTTTACTATGGCTATGAATGACATGCGCTTCTTTGATTGCATTACTTAAAAATTGATCGGCTTGTATCGGGCCAACGAACTCACAAATAGCGATATAAGCCAGGTTCAATAATTTTTTTAATTGTGCTCTATCAGCTTCATGAGTATCAATAATCCCTTGTTTATCTGTCCATACGTGAAAAGAATAAACTAATGATTGCGGTAACTCTAATTTGGATGAATTCTGGATGACATAGCGTAAAACGGAGCGCTGAGTATCCGAGCGCAATGTAGAAAATAATTCATGCATTACTGTGGTGAAAATCTCAGACCAGTTCTCAGTGGCCTCTGATGTTATGTTATTAAATTCATCTCTATCTTGTTTGTACGCTAGCATTAAAGGCCAAGGATCTTCTAATAATTCATTGTTCTCTGAAACTAATAACACAATAATTTTTCGATATAACAAGCTTCTGCTACTGGCAATTTCAGGAATGTTTTTGCAATCAGTTAAAAAATGATTGAGTTCAAATTGAGATTTTTCCGAATAAATATTTTGCCAATGCCACATAACGTCTAACAAATCGTGCTTACTGATCACCTCAGATAATACTGTGTAAATCGCTCGACGTTTATATTCTAATTTCATTAAATTTCCTTGTTGTAAGTAACAATTTTATTAAACTCCGGGTAACCTACTTCATCATGCTCGGTAAAATCCAATCCTTGTTGTTCGTGTTGGCTGCTTGCGCGAAGGCCTATTGTTTTATCAATAATATAAAAAACCAGCAGTGCCGTAGGGAATGCCCAGAAAAAAGCGGCGACTATTCCCAATAATTGAATTAAGCCTTGGTCCCAGTTAAAGAGATCGCCAGTCATAAATATACCCGCCGCGAAGGTGCCCCAAATACCGGCAAAACCATGCACAGGAATAGCACCGACAACATCATCAAGTTTTAATTTTAATAACCATTTCGCGCCCCATACCGAAATAGCTCCTGCAACCAATCCAGTAATAATGGCGAAGCCTGGGCTCATAGTGGCGCAGCCTGCGGTAATACCTACGAGTCCTGCAATACTGCCATTAATCGTTGAGGTTAATAAGATAGGAGAGCCTGATAAACGGCACGACAGCAAGGCGCCTAATGCACCAGCCGCGGCCGCCAGTTGAGTATTTAATACAATCAAACCGATGGCGCTATCGGCCATTAATGTACTGCCGCCATTAAAACCAAACCAGCCTAACCAAAGAATAAAACCACCTAGGGCGACCAAAGATAAATTATGGCCGGGTATATTACGTGCCTCGCCAGTTTCAGGATCAAAGCGACCCAATCTTGGGCCTAAAATAATAATCCCTGCAAGTGCACACCAAGCACCAACCGAATGAACTACGGTTGAACCCGCAAAATCTATGAAGCCCACGTCGGCTAACCAACCATTACCCCCGTAAAATCCTCCCCATACCCAGCTACCAAATACAGGATAAATAATAGCAATAATAATGCAGGCCGCGATTAAGTAAGCATCGTATTTTGTTCGCTCCGCCATGGCACCACTGCAAATCGTGACAGCGGTAGCAGCAAACATTGTTTGAAAAAGTAATAAAGTATAATCCCAATCACCGGCATCCATTAATGCAAAATTATCTTCACCGATAAACCCCGTCGTATTGTTGCCAAACATAATGCCAAAACCAATAAACCAAAAAATTAAACTGGCTAAGCACACATCCATGTAATTTTTCATCATGACATTGACCGCATTTTTAGAACGTGACATTCCGCTTTCTAATAACGCAAAACCTGCTTGCATAAAAAAGACGAGAATTGCGGCAAAGACAACCCAAACCGTATTCAGTTTTAAGTCGACAATGGCATCGCTAGCAAACGCGGATGAAGATAAGAATAATAAACAGAGTAGAAACAATACTTTCACAGGCCAATCCTCGGTCAGACCTTTATTATCTACGTTGATAATAAAGTTATAATTAAAGAAGGCAAATAGTGTGCCATCGAATATCTTATGAAAGTATTTAGCCATCAATAGTGAATCGATGTTGGATAAATGGAAGGGGAAGAGTGAGGATTGAAGGTGAGTTAATCGCGTGATTTTTAGAATTTATTTTGGGTCTATAAATTAAACATCTTGAAAGTAAAAAAATATCAAGCACTGCAATATTGCATTTTTTAATATTGCAGCACTTAATGTGTGCAGGGTCTTACGTGTTGTGAAATAAAGAATAAACCCTAAATAATTGCAGACCAGTCTTTCAATAAGTTAATCACATCATTGGCATAACAATCTAAAGTCTGTTGGCTAATAACGGGATCTGGGCAGGTTAAACACAGGGTTAACTCACCGTTTAAACTGCTGGCGACGGCATTAACTCCTGCGCCAGAGGCATGAAATGCGGCATAGGCTTGATAGCCTGTCACATTGAGAGTTTGATTGTCAGCTCTTGTCGCACGATTAACATAAAAATCAAATTTAACCGGGCCTAAATTAGCGAAACTAATCGGAGTCGCCAGCGGTTTTTCACTGCCATCGATAAACATTTTCTTAAGGCCTTTGAGACCGGCTAATTTATATATTCTTAGCACCTTCCAATGCTGATCTTGCTCTAGCGCAGTGGTTACACCATTAGCGACTTGCTGGCCTAAATGCCAGGGAGACAGACGATAATCAGCATCAATGAAATCTTGATCCACTTCGACCATGCTCGTCACGCCTGACGATAAACAGCCTGCGACGGCATCGTCTATGGTGGCATGTTTATTATGGCTTCCTTGAATTTTATCGCGGCCATTTACGGTGGTCACAAAAGGCAGCGAAAACGTTTTAGAGATATTTTTTAGCTGGCCCCGGCTCTTACAATCTTTTAACAGCACCTGCAGTAAAGCCGCTGATATTAAACCGTGAATACTTTTATTATTCTTCTTAGTTAATTTCAGCAAGGCCGTAAAAGACAGTGGATCTAATGAGCGGTGTGTCGAACGGCAGCGGTGTTCAGAAATAGGTACATTACATTTTTCTTTAAAACTCAGGCCTTTATCGGCTAACTTTTGTGCTTTTATAAAAGTAGACAGAATACCCAAAGAGCGAAAGGCACCCAAGAAACCTGAGATATTTTTTGGCATATAGTGCCAAAGAGGAAGGCTGAATTCATTCGCGGTAGCGCTAATTTTGGTTGAAGTATTAAGTG
>JBNMPQ010000195.1:0-5823 GCA_051276935.1 Oleispira sp.
GTATACTAAAATTAACGGCATAAAATACTATAACCCACTCCAATATGAGTGTGTAGAAACATAACGAAGCAGCAATCATTTACACGATAAAAAAGGAATCGTTATCACTCAACTCTTTCACGAAGAAGCGCTAGAGACTGTCGAAGATCAAATTGTGGAATTGATCGATGTTCTTGACGTTTTATTAGAAGAAAATTCTGAGGGATTTTCTGAACATCAATTATTAACGCTCTTACAACAGCAACCTCATGCTTTTTTTGCAGCGGATGCCTTGCGAAATCCATTATTATTATTTCAAAGCCATTTTTTATTGTTTCATTGTCTTTATCTATTGCGTAATCGCTGGCAAAAAGGCAACCATGCGCAATTAGATATTTCGGTACTGACTATTAAAAAAAGCCGTTTAAATATTTCTAATACGCTTACACCGCCATCAGTACAACCGTTTACTGAAGAGAAACATTCATTGTTCAACGCAGATCCAATGGCTCAATACTATTTAGATTGGTCACACTTCTCGACAACCAGTAGTAACGATGTGGATGAACTATTGAACAGCTTTTGGAAAAAAGTATGGAGTCCGCAACAAGAGGAAGATATTCAGCAAGCCCTTATCATTATGGAGCTTGAGGTAGCGATTCCATTACCAGAATTAAAACAACAATATAGAAGGTTGGCACAGCGCTTTCATCCTGATAAAGGCGGCGATAGTGATCATTTTAAGAAAATTTGCCAAGCCTTTCATCAACTGAGACAATATTCAAATTAAATCGATGCAGCCTTTGAGCTTAACAATATGACACCTAAAATGTTCTCTCGACTGACCTATTTTTTACTCGCACCCCTTTTTGTCTTGTTTAGCCTTCCAGCCCAGGCGCTGGTCGTTTTGCAATACCACCATGTTGATGACATCAGCCCTGCCTCCACGACAATCAGTCCTGAAAAGTTTTTACAGCATATGCAATTAATAGAGGATTTAGGGTTAAACGTGGTTGATTTGGAATCCGCGACACGCGAGTTATTATCTAAAAATTCTACGAAAAATGACCCTGAGACTAATAAGCAATCTAATGCCCAACCTAGCATTCAAGTTGCGATCAGTTTTGACGATGCCTACTCTTCGATATTTGAAAATGCCTACCCAGAACTAAAACGTCGCAACTGGCCTTTCACCGTGTTTGTAAATACCCGCCCCGTCAATCAAGAAAATCGTGGCATTATGACCTGGTCACAAATAAAAGAGTTGGTTAATAACGGCGTTACCATTGCAAATCACTCCGTCACACATGCTCATTTACCGAGCGTGCCTGCAGGTCTAACAATGACTCAATGGCTCGATCAAGAGATTTTAGTTGCTCAACAAGAGCTACAGCAGCGCCTAGGAAAGATTGGCAATATGCTGGCCTACCCTTACGGCGAATTTACCTTAGACATGATTCCTTGGCTGGAAGAACATAACATGCTGGCTTTTGGACAACAGTCCGGGCCGATCGGTGAATCAAGCCACCCTCAAGCCTTGTCGCGTTTCCCTGCCGCAGGTATTTATGCTGACGTGAACAGTTTGAAAACTAAATTATTAAGCTTGGCCCTTCCCATTGATAAATCACAATTGCATGACCCTATAATCAACCGTGAAAATAATCCGCCTTTGTTAGAAATCGAACTACTAGACAGTGATTATAATCCTAAAAACGTGCAGTGCTTTGCCAGTCAACAAGGTGCCATCAATACTCAGGTTAAAAAGGTGAATTCAGAACGTATTTTAACAACGCAAGCATCCTCACCACTGACCGGTGCCCGCGGACGTTATAACTGCACAGTGGCCAGTCCTCAAAAAGGTCGCTTTTATTGGTACTCTCAACCTTGGCAGTTTTTTTGATGGGTGAGATAACACGCTTAATAAGCACACCCTTTTTCTATATGCCTTAACTGAACTTCGATCTCTTTATAACGAGGTAGTTTTTCAGCCATCAAGCGATAAAAATTAGCGCTGTGATCAAAATAATGGCTATGGCATAACTCGTGTACAACCACCATTTCAATAATATCAGGGCTAAGTTCTATCAACTTTAAATTTAAGTTGATATAGCCTTTACTGGATAGCGAGCCCCAACGGCTGCTCATCTTCTTTACCCGTAGTATCGGCCGGGAGATGAGCGCACCCTGCGAAAAAAGAGGCCACCAGCGATCAATTAATTGCTCAAATACTTGCTTCGCTTGTGTTCGTTGCCAATTTTCTATTTTAGCCAACAGGTTTTCATCAGACCAAGATTGAGGATAATAACAAATATCCTCAATGAGCACGGGTTGCCGACTTTTTTGTGCACTTTTCTGAAAGCGATAAGATCGATCCAAGTACTGCATTTTTTCACGCTGGGCTTGCTGATTATCATCGAACTGCCCCAAACGCTTTTCTAGCCAAGTAGTATGCTGAGATAAAAAAGCCATCAGTTCATTTTTCGGACAGCGTAACGGTACCTTAACCTCAACCTCGCCTTTGGTATTGATCCCAAGACGTAATGATTTACGCTTCATCGCATAAATAGTTACAGGTACCTCGCGGCCTTGAAGCTGAATCGAGGCTTGATGAATTGATTTATGCATAACAGATTGTCTCACCGGACTCATTTTCTTTGTCCATTCCTGATATAATTATATTAAATATTGGAGAGTATTGTATGTCTGACTTGTTATCGATCCCAGCTTTAGATGAAGATGAATTAGAACTTCTAGGCCAAATGCTTGAAGATGAGTGTGAGCGCCAAGAATCATTTGATTTTTTTGAGGCTCATGGTCTTATTACCGCTATAAAAACTGGTCCTATCGATATAGAGTGGCCTGAAATTTACGCCATGATATTTCCTGAAAAAACAGCGTTTACGGCCGCACAGTTAGAACGTGTTCAGCGCTTGCTAAGAAAGCTAAGCTATGAAATTCAAGCGTGGTTGGATTATGGCGAAGACTTCCCAATTCCTTGCGACCTAACACTACAAGTGGAAGATGACGACGAAGAAGGCGCAGCACTAGAAGCTTGGGCTGCCGGCTTTATGGCAGGAATACTGCAGAACGAAGCCGCTTGGTACGCCAAAGACGAAGAAAAAATGGCCGAATGGATTTTCCCTATTATGTACGCATCTGGTCTTTTTGCTGAAGAAGCTGAAATGGCAGAGATTGATGAAGATGGCGATTTGTCAGATCAAATGTGCAACAACATCCCCCCTGCTGTTATTGAAATGTTCTTACATTTTCACGCGGCTAAAGGCTAGAGCGACGTTCGCATGAACAATAAATGAGTGATTTATCTCTAACTAATCACTCATTTATTGTGCTCACATAAACCGTTTAAACCCTAACGGCTTTTAAGGTTAGTTCCTGCCAACCAAACTTCGACCCGCCTGTTCTTATATCGACCCGATTCCCGCTCATTAGACGCAACAGGCAGCTGCTCACCATAGCCGAGAGAGTTTTTAGGGTAAACGCCCAGTTTAACTAACTCTCGACGAACGGCCATCGCTCTTAATTTAGACAACAACTGTGCGCGTTGGGGTGATTTCTTTTGATCACCAAAACCAATCAGCGTAAGTTTCTTACTTGTATCGTTAGCAATAAACTGGACTAACCGCTCTACGTCTCTTAAAGCACGATTATCCAATTGAGCACTGCCTTCTTTGAATCGAAAATTTACCGTTAAACGATGCCCAGATGGCGTCATTTTTTTAAAGTCTTCAGGTAAATCTAGGTAAGAAAGAGGAACAACCGCTTCAATATGCTGAGCAATGAAGCCATTATCTGCGACCGTAGACTGGCCTGAAATACTCTCAACGAAAGTAATAAATTCTGTTACAGAAGCATTCGCAGGCTCGTCATCCGTATAAAAATACAAACGTCTTGAAAGTGCATAATCTTCAGTGGCAATACTCAATTTATTAGGTTTAAGCGCCTTACCAAAACCATCTGATACCGAAATCAGTTTAGCCCGTCGAACCGAAGGTAATCCAACAAAGCCAATGCCGTTAATATCGCGACTTACCTCATCAGACAATTCATCGTTGGCTTCAAAACGCTTCGCTCCCAAATCCAGCGAGAATTGCTTCCCCAAGACCATGCGTTTAAAACTATCCCACGTTCCCGATTTATCGTCGCGACTATACAAATTGATTTTACCAAGTCGCCCTCCTAACTCAGACCAATCATCAATTTCGCCAGAGAAAATTTGTCCCAATTGCTGCACACTTAAACGCTGAATGGGATTTTGAGAATGAATAATAATGGCTAAACCATCAATACCAATAATGTGTTCAGAACGCTTATCCGTTAAGTCAGCAAAATCAGATAAAGCATTGACCTCCTTTGCCTTGGCAGGTCTTGAAGCAGCAGCGATGTCAGCAACACCTGACTGTAACCCCTTAAAACCCGTACCACTGCCATGAGCAGCAATATCTACCGAAACCGTTTGTTTCAAATCACCCATTTTGGCTTCTATACGACTTTCATTAATACCGGTGGTCAACAGTTCAACATCTGTCGCACCTTTTGATAATAAAAAAGCCTTTACTAATTCAGGGGCAAGCCTAGCACCGATGGTATTGGATCCATGGATCGTAAAAAGGGGCTCAGCAAAAACAGCAGAGGGGAAAATAAAACAAAATAAGAAAACTGAGGTAAAACGAAAACGATAGGAAAAACACGAGTTATGCATACAGTACGACACCAACTAAAGTTTATGATGGCGCACGTTACTGTATGATTGTGACAGTTTTATGACAATTGATTACAACAGAGTAATAACAGCTAAAACAGATCCATTATTGTACATTCTTAATATTTTTCACTTCAGCTTGCTGATATTTTTCAAGCTTCAACATGTCAGCCATGTTACTCATTGTATAATAAGGAGTATCGACAACAACACTATTTGCCAGCCAGTTCGGTAAGCTGCCACCTGGATTAGCATGAACCTGATAGGTTATCAAAACCTGTCCCTTTTCTGTAGGTTCAAATAACCAAAATCCCGTCATATTAGGAATACGAACGTAATCATCATTTTCAGGTAATAGATCATTTACAGTGTTTATTTCGACCTTCAAAGCTAACGTCTCAGGGTCTTGGCTCATTGACGATATAATAACCGCATCACGATCACTGACTGGCCAAGGCGCACCATTGATAAAGTAGATGACCGCGCTCAGCGCATCAACTTGCTCCACAATTTCAAACTTTTCGCACTTATGCATCCATTCTGGCGCAGCTTCAGAGTCCAACAGCAACGCTGCAATGGTCGTTAACTGAGCCTTAACAAGCATCTCGCCCTTAAACTCGTTTAGATTAGACCCCTCAACCTCACGGGTAAAAATTTTAAGATTGATCTCCTCTTCTTCTTGCTCCAATGCCCAAGCAGTGGTTTCTGAATGCGCAAAGAAAGAAATAAAAGACAACAACAGTGAGGCTATAAATAAACGCATGAACTCTGTACCAAGTAGTTTTTTTAATCGAAGCACTTTACAGGCTCTTTTAAGTCTTGCACAGGTGCTATTTTGCCAGTAATAAGGCTAAATGACCGCTTCATTCTCCGCCTTTGCAGTTCGGCGATACTTCGCTTGTATTACCTGCGGCTTCCCACTCTGCCTGTGTAAATAAATGCAACGCAATAGCATGAACTTCCCCAGCCAGCTCATCTGCTAATACTTTGTACACCATTTGATGGCGAGCAACGGGACGCTTCCCTTCAAATTGCTCACTGACTAAAGTGACATTGAAGTGTGAATTCGCAGCGGGGCCAGAGTGCATGTGGCTCTCATTCAAGAGAATCAATTCTTGTGGTGC
>JBNMPQ010000196.1:0-5821 GCA_051276935.1 Oleispira sp.
CTGTCCAGGTACCTGGGAGCTCATAATAGTTTTTTAACAGTGCTAAGCTGACCCGCCATAATTCATCCCGATGATCATATTGGTCCACCATCGCAATTCCCCAACTGTCTTCATCGATATAGTAGACGCGTTTCTTGTAGATATGCCGCGCACTTGGTTTTAGTGTCGCTTCCACCACATGCACTCGGTGGAGTTCCCAGCGCAGATAATCCGGGTTTAAATGTCCTGTCATTACTAGGTCTTTATATTTAACATCGTGGTTAGAGACCTTATAGCTGTTGTAGGGGATGAAATACTCTTTAATACCTTTGTAAACCCAGTTATATCTATCTGGGGCACCGTTATACATGTCCGTATCATCGGCGGTTCGTGTGTTGTCCGATGAGGCTATGGGTGAATCATACGCTAAGTTAGGGGCTCGTCTGACGCGCCGTTGACCTGAGTTGTAATCCCATGCTTGGCGTTTATCTTTCACTTGATTCATGGTTTCATGAACCAAAAGTGCACCACCGGCGAGCCTTGCGGGTGCTTTATTAAATGTCAGAAAGTAAATCAGAATATTATTCATTTCAGAAAAACTTCCTTTCGGATTATGAAAGTTAAAGAATATATCTGTCTGCTTAGTTACCGGTGTATAACTGCCATTACTTTGAACGGCTAGCTCAGATGCACTAGAAGAGTGGAAAATTCCTCGCCAACGAGTGAGGTGATTCCACATTATTTGCAAGGCTTTTTCTGAATTTTCGCCATGCAGTATTGGAAAGGGAATACCGCCATAGGCGTTTTCAATACCTGTACCATCGCGAGTTAAAGAAGACGTTAGCGCATTGGTATAAGTGTTTTCTAAAACCCAGGCAGGCATTGAGTGAGAACGGCGAGTGGGGTAAATATTCATCGCGAATGTTTGAGAGTAAGCTTTAAATAGAGCGTTCTGGCCTAAAGTAAGATAGCCCTCAAAGCTCTGATAATTACTTTTATCAATTGAAAACTTAATCTCATCAGAAGCAAAGGGGTCTACATGGTGTTGACCTGCGCCTTCATACCCAGATGGAAATGTTTGAATACCGCCTGTCCAAGGCGGTATGGTTTTATTTTTATTACCTGAAGCAATAGAGCCAAACGGCGTTAATGACCGGCCGAGCTTTTGTGCACTTTCCTCAGAAACAATGGCTTGAACATTGAGTATGTTTAAAAAAAAAATGATAGAACCAATAAATAACTTACAACAATAATTCATGAAATACCGTTACCAGATGGATGATCGATTTAAAATATTTACTTTGTCACTTTCGCTGTATGCATTGTTTTTATTGACCTAGAAATACCACTTTTTCTTTCGGTGAAAGTCTTCACTGCCCTGAATATAAGTTGGCCTTAAATTATTTAGAATGATCGAAGTGACGAGGATGATGATTTCAAAGACATCAGATTGTATTTTCTTGATGTCTGTAGCAAATAAGCAAAGTCTTACGCAAATTAGCTTAACAATAGGTCTCACTTTCATTAGAGTAAAAGCTCTAATATTTAAACAAGCATTTTTTACAATGAAAATTAAACATTCTGTGATTGGGATTGACAAAATTTGTCGTTGGGCAAGAGAAGATTTGGGTATAAACCTTGAGCAACTTTTTGTGAACACAGGCATTGAACTGGCAACAATTGATGATCCAAATGAAACCATAAGGCCTGAAGCAGAAATTATTTTTTATAAGAATTTACTTAAATTATATCCGAATGATGCACTTGGGGTTTGTGCTGGCTATGTGCTTTCAGCATCAACTTACGGGCTCTATGGCCTAGCCTTGCAGAGTGGTTGTAGTGTTATTGAAAGCATACGGGTTGGTTTGAAGTACATTGATTTTACATTTACCTATAACCATATTTATTTTGATGAATTGAGTGGTGCAGCTTCATTTTTTGTTGAACCTTATGAGGAATTAGGCGAGCTAAGCGATTTTATGATCGAACGAGATGTCGCGGCAATTGTTCGCTTAGTTCATGACATTCTCATGCCGATTAACCCCATCAAAGAAATCTTTTTAACTACCAACAGAATCGACAAAAAAAGCCATTATGAGCGCGTTCTAAAGTGTCCGGTGTTTTTAGGTGAAAAGAGAAATGAAATACGTTTTGATCCTGACACACTCTTGTGTAGACCTAATCAAGCGAACCCCTTGACCATGAAACTATGTTGCGAACAGCTAGATCGAATGCATCCGACTCGCTTAGTTAAGCCCAGTTACACCGACAAAGTAAAATATTATTTAGTGCGCGCAATATACAGAAATATAAAGTTAGAAGATGTTGCCGAGAATCTGAATATTAGCCCTCGAAACTTGAGAACTAGGTTAGCCGCAGAAGGCACTAACTATACAAAAATACTCGATGATATCCGCAAAAATAGTGCGGTTACCTATCTAAAGGAAGATCTGACCCTAGAAAAAATTGCCGAAAAGTTAGGTTATTCTGACGCTGTCAGTTTTTCGCATGCCTATAAACGGTGGTTCAGTAAGGCGCCAAGATCAAGCTGACGCATTTGTGCTTTTGCTGATGTAGCTACCGACATTATACAAACAACACACATAAATGGCCCCCACTATGATTTGCTCAAAAACAAAAACCACGTTTATTTATATGCACAACAATATCTTTAATCCAAGCTGCAGCAACAAGGGAGAAGCTTAATGGTCAGCCTTAAAAAAAGTTTTCAAAGAACCATCGTCATATTGCTAGTCAATCCAATTTTAATGGCTAGTTCTAATCCCGGTTTGGACATGGAAGGGGCGCCTTACCAACACTGCTTTGAGATAACGGAACAGGCAAACAGCCTTACTTCCGAAAACGTTGCCATGTTAACGGGAGACTGTTTTTTGGAATCGGCAGAAGGTCTTATGCCTTACTTTAATGAGGGAGATATTACGAATTCACCTAGTCGGGCCGACATCATAATCGCTCTTGAATATGCAGATAGTTGGTACGTATTGGCAGTCGATTCAGGAATACCTATTGCCTCGCTCAAGCTAAAGCAAACACGGTCATACCTAACAACATTTTCATCATCTGAATTTTAGATCTACTGGAATTCAATATTTATACTTGAGGTAGCTTACTGATGAGTCTAACAAGAATAATATTTACCCTGATTAGCGTGATCTTAGTCGTTAGTGCAGGTAATGCTTTTGCAAAAGTGTCGGTAGAAGAGGCAGCAAAATTAGGCAATGACCATACGCCATCCGGAGCAGAAAAGGCAGGAAATAAAGAAGGCACCATTCCAGAATGGACGGGGGGATTTAACGGTGCTCCTGCTGGATGGAAGCCGGGTGAACCTTATATTGACCCATTCGCCGAAGACTCAATACTATTTACCATTGATAAAACAAATATGTCGAACTATGCAGAGCATCTGTCTATTGGCCAGCAAGCGATGCTAAAGTCTTATAGCGACTTCAAAATGCCAGTATACAAGACGCGTCGAACAGCTAATTTCACTGAAGCCATGACCAAGATGATTAATAGCAATGCCGTAAATGCAGAGCTCCAGGAAAATGGCAATGGGCTGAAGAATTTTCTCGGAGCGTACCCTTTTCCTATTCCCCAAAATGGTCTTGAGGTTATTTGGAATCATATCCAGAGAAATAAGGGCGGTTGCTGGACTCGAAAGTATGTACATGTGACGCCTACAGCTAGTGGTGATTTCAATCCAGTTTCACTCGGAGAGTCTTATTGTGATCGTTATGCGCTGCAAGATTTTGCAAGCAATACTGATGACAATCTTATGTTTTACTTCAAACAAGCGGTGGTTGGTCCTGCACGTTTAGCCGGTAGTGTGCTGCTGGTCCATGAAACGATTAACCAAGTTAAGGAGCCAAGACGTGCATGGATATACAATGCTGGTCAGCGTCGAGTTCGTCGAGCACCACAAGTCGCTTATGATAGTCCTGGAACGGCCTCGGATGGTTTGAGAACGTCTGATGATTTTGATATGTACAATGGTGCGCCAGATCGCTATACCTGGAAATTAATAGGTAAGCAGGAGCTCTATGTCCCCTACAATTCTTATAAGATGGATAGCAAATCTCTAAAGTATGACGATCTAATAAAGGCAGGTCACTTGAATAGCCAATACACGCGCTATGAGTTACATAGGGTTTGGAAAGTAGAGGCGCAATTGAAACCCGAAAGTCGTCATATTTATAAAAAACGGGTCTTCTATCTGGATGAGGATAGTTGGTTGATTCTGGCGCTTGATTCTTACGATAATCGTGATGAGATATGGCGCGTAGGTGAGGCTCACAATAAATACTTTTTTGATGCAAAAGCCATTCTTCCAACGATTGAAGTGAATTATGACCTTCTGGCGCGCCGTTATATGGCAACCGGCTTATCAAATGAAGGGCCGGTAAAGTTCAGCTTTAATCAAGGATTTTCAACAAAGGATTTTACCCCCGGAGCACTTAGACGATCGAGCAAGCAGTAGCGTTCGCTTAGTTTACTCATCGATTGAATATTTAAAGCCCTTTTTTGCTTTTTACAGAAATAAAAGGGGCTGAACCTTTCTTAAAGAAGAAGAGCATAAAAAGCACGCGAGTACACGCTTTTTATTGAGTGTTTGCGTGCTTAATTTAATGGCAGATATTAACTGGCTGCTAGAAGTGCTTGTTCTGAAAACATAGCCATGTTGTTGAACACTTCATTCGCGATAAGTACTTCTAGGCAGGGTGATTTAAAGAATGTGTTGGATGGTGGAATTCCATTTATAGCGCTAAAAGACTTTGAGAAGTGAGCTGGGCTTGCGAAGCCTGCGGCAAGCGCTGACTGTGTAACTGAGTGGCTCAAGGCAAGATGAATGGTACCAATAAAAACACGATACCGAAGTCTGTACCTTGTGATTGGAATGCCCATTTGTTCCTTGAACAACTTTTCTAAACGCGATTCGGATAAATAGACGAGGTCTGCAAACTTTTTGAGGCTTAAGTTTTCGCACACCGTTACTCTGAGTTGGCGAACAACCTCAATAATTCTGTCGTCAAACTCTTTAAAGGTGATGTGTTCGAGTTGAGGTTTAACGATAAACTTTCTCAGCATTGAAAAGGTTTGCTCAGGCGATGTGGATGTTTCGCGAAGGTTGAGTAATGTGTTTATTAATAGATCTTCTTCGGGGTGACCATAGTGCAAACCTTGCATCGCGCAGTTCATCCTGCTTTCTAGAGCATAATAGTCTTGCGTGAGTGGTGCGAGGTAATAAATCGCAATCACGGCGCTATTCATGTTAACCAACTCTTTTTCCAAATTGGTCCCCGCCTTGATTAGCATCGTCTTCGTGGTGATTTTTTCCCCGCTTGCTAGGGTGATCTGAAAATCATTATTAATACTAACGATAAGCCTATCCGAGACCATGACATGTTCTCGATAAAAGATGGGGCTTGCACCCAGAAACAAAAGTTGGTCAGGCCAGATAAATAGTTTGGGTGTGGTGGTTTCTAGTGTCGTCATCGTATTTGATCATCATGTTGTCGTTATTTTTATTGACGGATTTTTTTCTATCACACATCACATTCCTGATATCAGTTAATGCGTTCATTGCATTAAATATAGGCTTGGCTGAAATTATTTAGAATGACTGCGATGACAATAGTGATGATTTAAAAGACATGAGATACACGTTTTTTGACGCTGGTATCTAAAAAGGAAGGGTGAATTAATCGTTAAACGAAAAAACCCGGCAACCAAGTTACCGGGCGATTGACCTAACTAATCGAGGCCTAAGCTACTAGGTACTTTACTGAGTACTAGTAATTGCAGGTTTCGCGATATTCAGAAA
>JBNMPQ010000197.1:0-5807 GCA_051276935.1 Oleispira sp.
ATCAAAAAAAAACCTTAGCGGGTCAAAGTGAATCGGCCATTAAAGAACATGCGGAACGCATGATTTCATTGTCAGTTCAGATGGCCGCAACCCAGCGTGGATTAATGTGGGCGATTGAGGTTGATGGCCAAATGCTAGGTATGTTGAGCTTGTATGATTGGCAGCCAACGTTCTTAAAAACCCTAATGCGTATCGATGTTCTTCCCGAGTTAACGCAACAATTGCAAGTTGATGCATTAAACGCAGGGGTTAAATATCTTGTACAAAAATACCACCTTCGTAACTTCTCATTTCAATGCTTGCCACAAGGTGAAGAGTCTGTTGTCGAGGTAATTAAGCGTGCGGGATTTGATCAGCAGGCTCGACTACGAGATTTTCGCCGCCTTACTCAAACAGAGTTTTCTGACATCATTGTGTTTAATAAGATCGTAGAACCGGCTGAAGAGCCTATTGAAGCGGGAGAGCAAGTATGAACTGGAATTTAAAGACGGAACATTATTACGTGCGTTTTGCTCATGAGGAAGATATTCCTAATATTTATTCCTTACTAGGGTCTAGAGACGTGGTCAAACATTACCCTAAGAATCCTATGGTTGTTGAAGCTCAAGCGATGGATGAGTCGCGTCGAATGGTTATGCAATTTGAAGCGAAAGAAGCTGCTTTTTGGCTGGTTGAAGAAAAAGTGACGGGTAAGGTCATCGCGCGTATCAGTTTGCTAAAATTCAATTGGGTTCATGCCAGTGCTCAGCTAAAAATTGATATTTTTAGTGATTTTAAAACTCAACCTATATTGGCTGAGTTGATTTATGCCGTAGCAACCTTGGCGTATGAAGATTTATCTTTGCACCGTCTGGAGTGGCTTTTATTAGGTCAAGATCAACGATCCATTGATGCCGCAGAGACGTGTGGTTTCCATCATGATGGCGAATTAAAAAGTTACTTCGAATTTGAGGGTACTTGGATAGACTACCAAGTCTTCAGCCTGTTAAAGACAGACGATGTGTGGCAGCAAGCGATTACAAATCAAGGGTTATATAAGCATTAAAATGCAGGCTTCGAAGCCTGCTTTAGATTCTTCTTTAAAAGCATAAAATCTTATGCCGTCAGCCTTCATCTTCATTTGTGCGAGAAGGCTGGCTTTAAAAGTAACTAAAAAGACCGTTGTTTTTCTCAGAATCCACTAAACTTATTTGAGATATTGAAATAAAAATAGTTTGAGTTTGAAAACATGGCTTTGAGATCGCAACACATTACTCCTCCATCCAGCCTGAAAACCCCAGATGAAGCTTCCAGTCTTCAGACGTTAGATTGTCCAAAATGTGGCTTGCTCAGTCCTTGGGCCAATGAACTACGGTCGCTTCGTGAGCAGGTGATAACAGACCCATTAACGGGATTGTTCAATGTCAGATACTTTCGCAGCGCTCTAGAGATAGAGTTAGAACGTACTGTTCGTTCTGCAATTCCGACTTCACTGATGATGATCGACCTCGATCACTTTAAACAAGTGAATGATGTGTGGGGTCATGAGGTGGGTAATCAGGTACTCAAACTAATGGCACGTTTAATTAAGCAAGTGACACGCCAGCTTGATATTCAATGCCGTTATGGCGGCGAGGAATTTGTGGTTATTTTACCTTCTACGAGTTTGTTATTGGCGAGCCAAGTCGCCGAGCGCCTTCGTCAGCAAATAGAACAAAGTGAGATCGTGACGGGAGACGCGTCTTTTAACGTTACCGCGAGTATCGGTTTATCTGTTCGGTTGGCACATGAACATGGAGGCGTTTCAGACTTAATCAAAGCGGCGGATGATTGCCTATATCAGGCAAAATCGTTGGGTAGAAATCAGGTGTTTTACCCTAGTGTCGAACGAGAGGAAGCGGCTGTTAGTGGTGATGAAAAAGCAGCTTTAATGGGAATGTTTTCAGATTATCAAGATTAATTCCCTTGCTAAGATGAGTCAGCAAGGGAATTGAAGCTACATGTCACCCAGTAAAGCGGTGCTGCGAGCAGGGTGAAGTGTTATGAATGGCTCGCTAGTCGTCTCGTTGTCGAAACTGTGACGTAAGCGGAAGCTTGGGTCTAAGCGGCGCGTACAGAGTGTTAGGCGTACTGTTAACCAACGATAATCCCCTTTGCTGTCTGCGTGCAGGACGATCGAAGCATCTTCATCAAGAATCGCTTTACAAATAGGCACTAAATCTTGGCTAATGCCACGATCTCGATTTGAAATTTTATCTTGAGGCAGCGGGTAACTCGCTATTGCGATAGATGTCTCAACACCGTTACCGATAGGCGTTTCTTCTGTAATTCTAATAGGCGCTGTTCTAATGTTTTGAGTTCTAATTTGAGATGTCACAGGCGCGCTAGAGTTGATTTTTTGTTCAGCCAACGATTGTAGGCGAGCTTTTTCAGCTTCTGCAGAGGCCAATTGTCTCTGCAAGTTATCTTTTTGGCTTTTATCTTTTTGTGCCTGAGCTTTTTGTTCCTCTAGTTTTACATTCGCTAGACGACGTTTACGCTCAGCTTCTTGTTTTGCCTTTTTATTTGCAGCCGCTTTTTTAGCCAAATCAGCCTTTGCTTGTTTATTAGCTCTTACTTTGTTTTTACGCTCTTTATCTAAGCGTTTCTTTTCAGCAATTGCAGCAGCCGCTAAGCTTTTTTGTTCTTTTAATTCAGCAGCAGTCGGACCTTTTGCCGCGACTCTCTTAGCGTTGGCCTTACCACCGCTTAACTTATCGTTTTTTTCCTGTGCTGCTTCCAGTCCAGGCGCTAGGGCTGAAACTTGCCAAGCAATGTCAAGGTAGCCTTGAGCTTGACCGTATTCCTTCTTGGCCATAGCTTTATTAGCCAAAGCCACGTAGGATTCGCCAAACTTGAAGATCAGTGGTGTAATTCTAAAATCGAAGGGCGCTTGAGACCTGAAAGTATCAATGCGTTCAAGTGCGTTGTTGCCAGCAGGTTTTGCTAAACGTTGCGCGCTAATATCGGCTTCGATTTGATTTAGAAGTTCATCTAAATCTTCTGTAGCGGCATGCGCATTCATGCCAAAAACGAGTGCTGCTGCGATAAATATTTGCTTCATATGGCTATAAGTGCCTGTTTGTTATTGTAAAGCGGACATTTTAGATGGCCTAAGATGAAAAGTTTAGCGCTTAATGTCAAGTTAAAGTACGAGAAAAGAGGTAAAAAGTATGATGCGTTGGGGTTCCATAATTTTTTCATTGCCCGTAATTCTTTTATTAAGCCTTTACGCTTGGGAGTTATCGATAGTAACAGAATGTATTGATCAAGGGTTGAGTTATGACTTTAGTTTAGAGAAATGTGTTCCGGGTCCACAAAATATTCAGACGCCTTATTACGCTCGTCATACGGTATTAGTAAATATGATGCTACTAATGTCGGTATTGGGTTCCGTCATGATGACGCTCGGAATGGTTAAACGTGGAATGCAGAGAGACTAGTCTTTCTGCATTTTTCCTTACAATTCTGTTTAGCAACAATTTTGCTCGTTTAAATCCTGTTGAAAGGGTATCTCTTTGCCACAACCGGCAAATAAGCCAAAGTGTTGCTTCCAGTCGCCGTAAAACTCAAAGTAAGGCTTGAAGCGCGTAGTTTGCAACATTCTAAGGGTATTGCCGCAAACAGCCTCTATCTTGCCTTGCTCGAACCTGTGGTGCCCATCTAAATCCAAATAAGCATCATGCTCTGGGATGCCTCCTAGGTATTTCACTGCTTGTCCATAATCTTCACAATCTGGCTCGAGTTCATCAATTTTAAATAAGCGATAGGTCGCAGAATAAAATTTGATAGGACTGACTTTTTTTTCTAATTTGCTATTTTCAATGGTCAGTGGACGATTATTACTGAGGCGAGGATCTAAGAAGCCTGCCTGTTTACTTAAATTCATAAAATCATTCCAGTACAATGCTCCACTTAAGCATTCACCGTAGAGTATAGGATCATCTTGAAGGTGTTGAGGAATTCGTCGGTCGGCATAAACGTCAGAAAAGTAAAATTCGCCGCCAGGTTTTAACAGTTTATAAGCACTTTTAAGCACCGCGAGCTTATCAGTTGATAAATTGAGTACACAGTTTGAGACAATAATATCAAAACTGGCTTCTTCTAAATCCAGTTCATCCAGTGTCTCTAGGTAGCCTTGTAAGAATCTAACGTTTGTTTTGGGCAGTTGAAATTGTTCTGCATGAAAATCTTTGTACTCGTCAGCAATTGCCAGTTGTTCTGGTGTCATGTCAACACCGACTACTTGACCGGTTTCTCCAACCAATGCCGACAATAAATAGACGTCACGTCCTGCTCCAGAGCCTAAGTCTAAAATTTTTAAACCTTTCAATAGCGGTGGGATGACGAGGCCACAGCCATAATATCGACTATCCACTTCGGGGTGGATTTTGGCTAAAATAGGCTTTAGATAATCAGGCATAAGGGCGGGATCACAGCAGGCGTTAGTTTTTAAGTCACTGCTGTTTTGTAGTTGCTTGCCATAATAATCTTGGACTTCTTGCTGAGTGTTCATCACCTGCGCCTGTATTATTAATTCACTATTAAACAGATTAGAAGTCAGTAGGGCAAAAAGTTCAATTTATTCTTTATTTAAGAGCAGCACTTCTTGAACTTCTTCCCACTTCCACAAGGGCATTGATCATTGCGATTCGGTTTCAATACGTGTGGTGTGTAATTACCGCTGTGATAAAACCAGTGTCCATTTTCAAACACAAACTTAGACGTCTCTTCTAATAAATGCCATTGCTGGCTTTCTTGATAATACGCTCTGAAGTGAACATTACCGAACTGATCATCATTGCTAGCACTTATTATTTTAAGTCGTCTCCAATGCGTGTCTGGTTCTAATTCAATGTGCTCTGGACGCTTGTCTGTGTGCCAGCTGGTGAGTAAGTAATCACTTAGTTGAAGTGCGAATCCACTAAAACGAGCGCGCATCAGTGCTTCAGCGCTGGCTGCTTTAGCCCCTTGATGTAAGGGTTTACAGCAACGACCGTAAGAAACGTTTGAGCCACAAGGGCATAGGTCATTAAGAGGGTCTTTAGAGTTCATTCTATCTTAACTGGCTTGTTGTACGCTTTTCATTAAACTTCCAATAGCGATCATTAATTCTTCGCTGCGCTTTTCACTGCGGAAGGCTTGTAGAATGTGCTCGCGTTTATTGGGGAGGGACATTAAATCTGCTACCAGTGCATTGAAGGCTGGTTGACCTTGTTCATTATTTGCAAGAACATTTAAAAATGCGAGTAATAACTCACCTTCTAAGTCTTGCCAGCACCGGCTCGCGACGGATGCTAATACTTCAATACTACTGGACTTAGGGTGCAGTAGGATTACTTCGATCAGCATTTTTCGCTGTTCAATATTTTGGCTATGAGACAACGCGCGAACAAATGCTGCTAAGTCAGCGGCTTCAGCACCTTCAGCGATTACTTTTGCTAAACGATCATTAATGGCAACGGATAAAGGAAAATCAGGTTCGATATTTTCTAAAAAACCTAACAACGTGTTCAGGGGTGTAGCAGGCATGTTCGCAATACCTTGTGCTACAAGCTTAGCGTTTTTGTCTTTATCAATACTCACTACCACTTCTGCAATACCCTGAAGGCCTAATTGTTGCCAATTTTGCCAGCCCATGTCGCCACTTAAATAAGCACGGGTGGTATTATAAAAATCAGTATGAGATTGGCCAAGCGTTGCTAATGCTAAAGAATGGAAGTAAGCCATACGGTTTTGATCGGGTTTATAATAGCAAGGCGCTTCGCCGTGCTCTTTATCGGGGTACT
>JBNMPQ010000198.1:0-5785 GCA_051276935.1 Oleispira sp.
CTCCATTGCTCTTCCAAGTCGTTGCCATCAACATATAAACCACCGCCTCTGCCAAAGTCAGCGCCATAACGAAAACCCCAGCGCCCACTTTCCCCTGGTTTTACTAAAAAATAACTTTCTGAAAAAGCGGCAAAGTTACTATTAGCATTACCGAATTGAGACCGGTTAGTAATACGGTCAAAATTGGTAATAAATTTACAGCCATAATCTGAATTTTGATCATTTGAGGCATTAAATGCGGTTCGTGCCTGATTTAGATTGCCGGGGTTGCTGATTGAAAAACGCGTATGAAACTTTATTCCAGGGTAATTAAACGTGAAAGGAACATCCGCTATAGAGGGTGCGCTTTTATTGCCATAATAATAGTAAACGGTTCGGACTTGGCCCCTATCAAGAGTGGGGAAGCGTATCCAAATGACCGCTTCTTTTGCTGCAGAGTCCCAGCTTTCAATCCAAAATTTTAATAAGGTTTGATCATCGGTATCGTAAATGTATAAATCTTGACCATTACTGCTCCAATCATAGTCAGAATTAAAAGTAGACGAATTAATATCAAATTTTACTTGGTAATCTTGCAGTTGACTCCCCGAAACTGAATTTTCTTGAACAGCAATTTGGGTTCGAAAAGGCCACTCGCAAGATTGGCGTGCTGAGGAGGGTAGGCTGATGACGAGTGCTACCAGTAAAATAGAAATGCGACGTAACATTAATTATGCTCATACAGATGTAAATAAACCGTATCTTAAACAATAACTTCTTATCTTTCCGTAAAAGATTGTAACATTCAAAGGGTAATGTTACATACTGTAACAATTAATCATCACGTACCCTTCCGCGCATCGATTTGGTATTGCTGTGCTTAGTTTTTTTATCCATACGCTTATTTTGTGAAGAGCGGCTAGGTTTCGTTGGGCGGCGGACTTTTTGCGTAATCGTTGCCGAACGTACCAGCGCGACCAGGCGATCTAATGCGGCTTGGCGGTTAAGTTCTTGACTTCTATGTTCTTGTGACTTGATGATGATAATACCGTCTTTTGTAATACGGTGATCACTCAGTGCTAATAGACGTTCTTTATAAAACTCAGGCAGAGTAGACGCTTTAATATCAAACCTTAAATGAATAGCACTTGATACTTTATTCACATTTTGACCACCTGCGCCCTGAGCGCGCATAGCCGTCAGTTCGAGTTGATCACTTGGAATAGAAACAGCATGTGAAATAAAAAGCACAGTTTAACAACTCACATAAATAAAACGTTAGTGTATCGTATCAGGGTCGTTTAACCCAAACCTTAGATGATCAGCGTCTCGTATTCGACATGATGTTTTGTGTTTGACGCTCAATTTTAATGAAATATTCTTTTAGATAATCAATTAACAATCGCAGTTTTTTTGAAGCCGCGCTGCCCGGTGGGAAAACACCATAAATGTCGATGTCCTTTAATTGATAGTCATCCAATACGGATTCTAATGTTCCTGCTTGAATCTTTGGCCACGCATCATAAATCGGAATCCTACCCAAACCATGGCCGCCTTCTAAAAAGGCGGTACGCGCCGCCGCGTTATTGGTACGAATGCCACCTCTAACCGCAATACTGTAAGAGCGGCTTCCCTTATTAAGCTCTATCGCTCCCGAAGTCATTTTATACACCACCCATTCATGTTGTTCTAAATCGGTAGGGTCAGCGGGACGACCGCGCTTTTTGAAATAACTAGGAGAGCCACATAAACAGGTCGGTAGGGTAGATAGTTTAATGGCTTGCAAGCCAGAGTCAGGAAGAGGTGCGCCTCTAATCGCCAGATCAATGCCTTCTTGTATAATGTTCACCACTTCATCGGTGAGCATGACATCGAGATCGATTTTAGGGTAGATACGTCTAAAATCATTCAATGCAGGAACCACCATTTGCAAGCCCACATTGACCGGGCAAGTAATTTTTAATAAACCTTCGGGTTCATTTTTTAAATTTTCTATTTGCTGGTTAGCCGTGTTGGCTTGGTCGGCAATAATGCGACACGACTGGTAATACTCTGCTCCAGCTTCCGTCAATGCAATTGACCGAGTAGAGCGGTTAAGCAACTTTACGCCCAGCTGAGTTTCAAGTTTTTTAATATGATAACTGACCACTGCACGAGATAAGCCAATGTGCTTTGCGGCCGCCGTAAGGTTGCCTTGCTCGACGACTTGGGCAAAAACCACCATGCTTTTGAGTTGTTCGAAAGATAGATTCATTCGTCATTGTATCAATTTATCGAACAATGTTGTCTATTTTCTGTGTATTGTTAGAAACGATTTCGAGGCATACACTGGTTTTAAGTTCACAAACGACGAGAAACAAATTATGACAACGCAACAAACGACTAAAAATGTATTAATGGTTTTAACCTCTCATTCAGAGTTAGGTAATACTGGCGAGAAGACCGGTTTCTGGGTTGAAGAGTTTGCCGCACCTTATTACGCCTTTGTTGACGCAGGTATTCGCGTAAGCCTAGCTTCTCCAGCAGGCGGACAACCTCCTATTGATCCAAAAAGTGAATCAGAGGATTTTCAAACCGCAGCGACTAAGCGTTACGACGCCGACAGTGCCGTACAGGCATTAATGGCCAATACTGAAGTACTCGCCAATGTTGACGCCGCTGATTTTGACGCCGTTTTCTATCCAGGTGGTCACGGACCGTTGTGGGACTTGACCGATAATACGGTCTCAATTTCTTTAATTGAAAACTTCTTAGCCGCTAACAAGCCAGTCGCAGCGGTATGTCATGCAACGGCTGCTTTTTTGAACATTAAAGATGCTGCGGGTGAGTATGTTGTTAAAGGCAAAGCCGTAACGGGTTTCACTAATAGCGAAGAAGATGCGGTGCAGTTGACGGACATCGTTCCTTTCTTACTAGAAGATGAATTGATTAAGCGCGGCGGTGATTACCAGAAAGTGGCTGACTGGAATGCGTTTGCAATTCAAGACGGCTTGCTCATCAGTGGCCAAAACCCACAAAGCTCCGAATTAGCCGCCGAAAAACTATTGGCCGCAATCACGGCTGCTTAACTCTTACAGACACAAAGAGTTCCGATTTAAGCGCTATGCACATTCGTTTGCATTTAGCGCTTAAATTTCCACCAATTTATTAGGAAAAATATTCATGTTAAATTTTAGTTTTCAAAATACAACACAAATTCTTTTTGGTGAAGGCCAAATAGCCTCGTTAAAAAAACACATTCCAAGTGATGCCAAGATCCTAATAACTTATGGTGGCGGTTCAATCAAAAGTAACGGTGTTTATGATCAAGTGACCGCGGCGTTATCAGAGCATACTTTCTTTGAATTCTCAGGTATCGAACCCAACCCAAGTTATGACACCTTGATGAAAGCACAAGATATTATTAAAGAAAATAATATCGACTTTATTCTCGCTGTGGGTGGCGGCTCGGTAGTGGATGGTTCTAAGTTTATTGCGGCAGCGGCTTTGTTTGAAGGTGACGATGCATGGGATATCGTTAGCAAGCAAGCACGCGTTGAAAAAGCGTTACCACTGGCGTGTGTTTTGACCTTGCCGGCAACCGGTTCTGAATCCAATACCGGCGCCGTGGTTACTCGTGATGGCAACAAGCTTCCATTTGCAAGTCCTTTGGTGCGCCCAATATTCGCAGTGCTTGACCCTGCTGTAACGTTATCGCTATCGGATCGTCAAATTAGCAACGGCGTTGTCGATGCCTTTGTTCATACTATGGAACAGTACTTAACGTATAGCGTGAACGCTAAAGTGCAAGACCGTTTTGCCGAAGGTTTATTGCTGACGCTAGTTGAAGAAGGTCCAAAAGCATTGGCACCTGCAACGTCTAAAGATTTAGAAGTGCGTGGCAATATTATGTGGGCGGCAACGATGGCGCTTAATGGTCTAATCGGTGCGGGTGTGCCACAAGATTGGGCAACACATATGATTGGTCACGAGCTAACCGGTACTCACGGTATTGATCACGCGCGTACATTATCCATCGTTCTTCCAGCGGTAATGAAAGTGTGTAAAGAAGCCAAACGCGGGAAATTATTGCAGTACGCTGAGCGTATTTGGAATGTGACCGAAGGTGATGAAGACTCACGTATTAATCGTGCGATCGAATTGACTGAGCAGTTTTTCGAAACGATGCAAGTACCCACGCGTTTATCTCACGTGGATTTGGGCGCCGCCGATATCGATGTGTTAATTGAAAAATTGACGAAGCACGGCATGGTAAAGTTGGGTGAACATAAAGCCGTGACACCTGATGTTAGCCGCGAAATATTAATTGCTGCACTTTAAATAGACTTTGGGATAGGAACACTGATGATGAAAACGACTCAGCAAAATTTACAAGTTAATCGCCAGTGGACGTTAGCAAATCGTCCGGTGGGTGCTCCGTCAATCAATAACTTTAATTTTGTTGAGAGTGATAAACCAACACCAAAACAAGGTGAAATTTTATTACGTACGGTTTTCTTATCCCTTGACCCTTACATGCGCGGCCGCATGAACGACGCTAAATCGTACGCCGAACCCGTGGCGATTGATGAAGTCATGGTCGGTGGATCCGTTTGTCGAGTAGAGGCATCCAACCACATAGATTATGAAGTAGGTGAGTGGGTTGTTTCATCTTCAGGATGGCAAGACTATGCCATTTCTGATGGCGTCGATTTATTAAAGCTAGGCCAGCAACCCACCCAGCCTTCTTATGCATTAGGTGTAATGGGGATGCCAGGTTTGACCGCGTATATGGGTCTATTAGACATTGGCCAGCCAAAAACCGGTGAAACGGTTGTAGTTGCAGCAGCAACGGGCGCAGTCGGCAGCTTAGTTGGACAGATTGCAAAGTTGAAAGGCTGTAAGGTTGTCGGTATTGCTGGCGGCGCAGAAAAATGTCGTTCAGCCGTTGAAGAGTTAGGTTTTGATATTTGCCTTGATCATAAATCTCCAGACCTAGCGCAGCAGTTAGAACAAGCTTGCGATACTGGAATTGATGTGTATTTTGAAAATGTCGGTGGCAAAGTATTTGATGCGGTATTGCCGTTATTGAATTCATGCGCCCGTATTCCTTTATGTGGAATCATTTCTCAATACAATGCGACTGAATTACCGGAAGGTCCAGATCGTATGTTTGCACTGATGGGCAACTTATTAGTCAAGCGTATTAAGATGCAAGGTTTTATCGTGTTTGACGATTATGGTCACCGCTATGATGAATTTAGCCAAGACATGTCGCAATGGTTAGCTGACGGAAAAATTAAATACCGTGAAGATCTTGTTGAAGGCTTAGAAAATACAGTTGAATCTTTTATTGGTTTATTAGAAGGTAAAAACTTTGGCAAGCTGGTGATGCGAGTAGGTCCAGATACGTTGTAAATAACCACCAATATTAAAGAGTAATTATTATGTTAACCGTTCATCATCTAAATCAGTCTCGTTCTAAACGCGTTTTGTGGTTGTTAGAAGAACTTGAAATGCCTTATCAGCGAATTGATCATCAGCGTGATCCGAAGACTCACTTAGCACCTGCTTCTCTAAAAGCGGTTCATCCTCTGAATAAAGCGCCCGTGATTGTCGACAGCCGCTCTGATGGCGACTCTGAAGAGGATAAAGTGACGCTATGTGAATCCAGTACCATTATGGAATACCTATTGGATCAGAACCTTAATGCTGAAAAACGCTTGCGTCCTGATCAGGGTACAAAAGAATATTATCAGTATCTAGAATGGTCACACTTTGCTGAAGGCTCTTTAGGTCTGCCGGTTATGTGTAAGCTATTCATGGG
>JBNMPQ010000199.1:0-5762 GCA_051276935.1 Oleispira sp.
AAAATTATCTTTATTCTCTAGGCGAAACAGACTAACCAGTCTTAAAGTATCGTCTTTGATTTTATTGGTTTGTTTCAGCATGGGAGTCAGTTGTAGTTGATATTCTTTTGGCAACTCGCTAATTAAAATATCTTGCTGAGCGGAAAGGGATTGTAATTGATTCTTTAGATCGTGCATAAAAGCAGCGACCAAAAACTCAAACTTTGATTCTTTTTTCATTTTGTTGCCGCCCGACATAAGCGATCGTAAGTTTTTCTTAAGCGTGAATAGCGAGCAAAACGTTCATCATCTTTGGCAATTTCACCGATACGAATTAATAATGAACGAACATGTTTAAGAATGTTTTTATCTGGGCTATCGCGTTCCATGATAGCAATTTTCGCTTGAATAGAGTTCAGTAAGACACTGATACCGGCTTGTTCGTAATGAGTTGCTTGGTCAAAAGCTATAATAGCGTCTTCCAACTCACCTCGTTCATAGTGCCCAACGCCTTTATCGTTAAGACTTGTTGTATGGCGCTTAAGCTCTTCTCCATTTAAGTCATCGTCCAATTTATTGAGGGTTATTTTTTGTGTCTCTGTCAGTGTCGATTCTTTTAATTCATCAATTAACTTTTGAGCTTTTACCGATTGATCGGTTTCGATAAAAGTACCAGTCATTTGAAGTTTATACTCTATTTTTGGATTTTTTAAACTTGTTAATAGTGTTTCAGCATTATTGGCACTGCGCTTAGCCTCATCGATATCTTCCATGTTGAGGTGGGTTTTGCTTTCGACAATAGAGGCTTCAAATAACGAGTCTTTGTCATCTGAGAAGTCTTGTTTTAATTCATCTAGGGCACGAAAGGCTTCGTTCGCTTTATTTTGAGTGTATCGTTCTTTTGGATTGCTGAGTAAAGTTTGAGCCGAGCGTGCAAATTGTAAATAGTTTTTTACCGATTTGTGGCAAGAATAACGACCTAATCGTATTGAATATTTAAACGCGGGTTCGGCCGATACCAAATCGCCATTATCAAAGGCTATGCGGCCTAATTCCATTTGTCTTAAAACAGCTTTGGGCGAAATAACGACGGCTTTTTCTAACGCTTCTTGAGCGTCTAAAGGTCTTTCTAGCGTTAATAATATTTTCGCGATCCAGTCGTAGCATTGCACATAAAGTGGATGATCTATTAAGGTTTGGTTTAGCAAGGCTAAAGCACTGTTGGAGTCGCCTAGTTTAAAAATACAAATAGCTTGTCCCAATTTTGCCCAAGATACTGAGCGCTCATTTAATAGCTTTGAATAAACTTTTAGAGCCTGTGGGAATTGCTTTTGACGTATCAATAATTGGCCAAGAATGCGAGAGGCAGGCAGCCGTAGCCGTGGATTATTTTCGAGTACTTCTAAACAGTATTTAATCGCTAAATCATATTGTTGTAGATCGACGGCTTTGTTAACCTGACGCAATTCCTCTTTAATAGTGATGATGCGAATTAGGCGTTCTTTCAGCATATTTAAAGTATAAGGTTTTGTTATATAACCGTCTGGGTCATATTCTAAGGCACCCATAACCATATCAATGGCGTTTTCGCCAGTGATTACCACAAATAACGAGGTTGCTCGCAGACGCTTTGTAAATCGGGCTTCTTCTAAAATTTGCTGGCCATCTTTGGTTCGGCCGAGATTATAATCAGATAGAACGATGTCGTACTCATTCTCATGAATAAGGTTCATGGCTTCGATACCATCAGTGGCAACATCGATATTGTCACCGCCTAAAATGGTCGCCATTTTTTTTAATGAGCTACGAGCTTCAACGAGATCGTCGACAATTAAAATTCGTCGTCCAGATAAGGCTTTTTCCAAGTTAATCATAAGGCTGAATCATGCGTCCTTTACTAGCTAATAAATTAAGTCTAGCAAAGCTTTTTAACTTCGCTTGACCAAATCTAAGCGCTAACTAAGGGCTGACTAAATTGATTAATCAGTGAGCAGAAATGATTCAGGGGATGACTATTTTAATTACGCCAAAAAGCAGGGCTCATCAAGACGAGAAAGGTGAAGATTTCTAAGCGCCCAAGCAGCATAGTAATCGACAATATCCACTTAGCGACATCACTAATGTCACCATAATGCGCGGCAACCTCACCAAGACCTGGACCTAGATTATTGAGGCAAGCGCCGACAGCAGAGAAAGCGGTTACGTGATCTAAGCCAGTGGCAAGCAGTGCAACCATCATGACCATGTAGGTAAGAATATAGACTGAGAAAAATCCCCAGACCGATTCAAGTACGCGGTCGTTTACCGTCCGTTTATTGATTTTTACCGGAATAATCGCACTGGGGTGAATTAATCGACGTATCTCTCGAATTCCCTGCTTGTAAATTAGAAGAACACGTATCACTTTCATGCCACCACCGGTTGAGCCAGCGCAGCCCCCAATGAACGCCATCATAAATAATAAAACGGGCAAGAATACGGGCCATTCAGCAAAGCCTGCGGTACCAAACCCCGTTGTTGTGGCGACGGATACCAGTTGAAATAGACCATGGCGAACGGAGTCAGATAACGTATAAGTATCGGTTAACCAAAGTGCTGATACGGTTAGCAAGGCACCGCCAAACATAATGGCAAGTAAAAATTTGAATTCTGAATCTAGAAAGTAATGAACGATGGATTTATTTTTCCACGCGTAGAAATGCAGCCCAAAGTTCAACACAGAAATAAGCATGAATATCATTGCGATGGCTTCAATGGTTGGACTATTAAAGTAACCTAACGATGCATCGTGGGTTGAAAAACCACCAATGGCGACCGTGGCAAAACTATGACCGACCGCGTCGAATAACGTCATGCCTGCGAACCAATAAGCTGCTGCGCACGCAATGGTCAGTGATAAGTAAATATACCAAAGTGCTTTGGCGGTTTCTGTAATTCTAGGAGTAAGTTTCGAATCTTTAATAGGGCCAGGCGTTTCTGCGCGAAACAATTGCATGCCGCCAATACCCAGCATCGGTAATACCGCAACGGCTAATACAATAATACCCATACCACCAAGCCACTGCAATTGTTGGCGATACCATAGAATGGATTTGGGTAAATCACCGAGGCCGGTAATCACGGTTGCTCCCGTTGTTGTCCAGCCTGAGAGAGATTCAAAAAACGCATCCGTAAAACTTAAACCGGGTTGTTCCGCTAAATATAACGGCAAGCTGCCTGAAAAGGCCAAGACTAACCAGAACAGTACCGTGATAACAAAACCATCGCGGGTTTTAAGCTCTTGTTTATGATTACGCACTGGCAACCAAGCCACGAAGCCAATACCAAAGGTAATTAATAATGCGTATAAAAAAGCATCTAATGTACCGTCTTGGTAGAGTAAAGAAATTAACATCGGTGGTACGAGTGTGAAGCTGAATATCATCATCAGCAGCCCTAGTACGCGGGCGATAACAGAAAAATGCATGCTTAGAAGAACCCTAATCCGACTTGGAATAACCTTTCAACTTCCGGAATTCTACGCTTATCAACTACGAATAGAATGATATGATCGTCTGATTCCACCATGATATCTTCATGGGTAATAATAACTTGGTCACCCCGAACGATCGCACCAATAGTCGTGCCCTTAGGCAGGTCTATGTTTGAAATAGTACGTCCAACAACCTTTGACGTTAACTTATCACCATGGGCAATGGCCTCAATCGCTTCAGCAGCACCGCGGCGTAACGAGTGAACGTTGACCATATCCCCCCGGCGTACATGGGTTAATAAACTGCCGATGGTGGTTTGCTGTGGAGAAATGGCAATATCAATAACCCCGCCTTGAACCAAATCGACGTAAGCGGCTTTGTTAATTAAGGTCATTACTTTGCGTGCGCCTAAACGTTTGGCCAGCATCGATGACATTATGTTGGTTTCGTCGTCATTGGTGACGGCACAAAAAACATCAATGGTATCGATGTTTTCTTCTTCTAATAGTGCTTTATCGGTTGCGCTGCCCATAAGAACGACGGTTTTAGATAAGTTTTCGCTAAGAAATTTAGCGCGTCCTTTACCATGCTCAATTAATTTTAGGCGATACTTATTTTCTAAGGTTTTGGCTAATCGATAACCAATGTTGCCACCGCCCGCAATTAATATGCGTTTGTAGGAGTCTTCTTCGCGGCGCAGCTCATTCATTACTTTCTTAATATGATTTTTTGCAGCAATAAAGAAGACTTCATCATCCACTTCAATCACCGTATCTGCCGTCGGTAAAATAGCTTGGCCCCGACGGTAAATTGCCGCTACTTTAGTATCGGCAGAAGGCATGTGTTCTTTTAACTTTCTAAGCTGCTGTCCTACCAATAAGCCACCATGATAAGCGCGTACGGCCACTAACTGTACTTTTTCATCGGCAAAATCTAATACTTGCAACGTCCCTGGATATTCTAATAAACGCTTGATGTAGTTCGTGACGACTTGCTCAGGAGATATCAATACATCAATAGGAAATGCATCAGATTTAAATAATTCTTTTTGCTTCAAATAGGCATTTGAACGAATACGACTAATTTTTGTGGGCGTGCGGAATAACGTATAAGCAACCTGACAGGCCACCATATTCGTTTCGTCAGAGTTGGTGACGGCAATCAGCATGTCGGCATCGTCAGCCCCTGCTTGCCGCAAAACTTGAGGATATGATCCTGTGCCGACCACGGTTTTAATGTCGATCAAATCTTGCAACTCACGCAAACGTTGTGCATCCGTATCAATAACGGTAATGTCATTTTGTTCGTTCGCGAGGTTTTCTGCCAAGGTACCGCCTACTTGGCCGGCACCTAAAATTATTATTTTCAAACTATGTCTTCTTTTCTAAAACCGCGTAGTAGAAACCATCATGACCTTGTTCTTTTTTCTCATCAGATTCAGTATCTTCTGATTCGATTGTGAGTTGTGGGAATAGCTGTCGACCGTTGCCACTCTCAATTCCCCAACGTCTATCTTGAAGACTATAAACCTGTACGTCCTGATGTGCATCATTTTGTGCTTGGATGAAGGCATTAATGACGTCCGCGTTTTCCATCGGCATTATTGAACAAGTCGCATAAACCAAGCGACCGCCTGGTTTTAACGTAGACCATAATGACGTTAATAACGCGAGTTGCACATCGGCTAGCTGTTCGATGTCTTCTTTGCGACGCAACAGTTTGATATCAGGATGACGACGAATGACCCCAATAGCGGCGCAAGGGGCATCTAATAAAATCCGATCGAATAATTCACCATCCCACCAAGCATCAAGGTCGTTCGCATCGCAAGCAATGGTTTTAGCTGTTAGATTCAAACGCTCTAAATTTTCGGTAACGCGGACTAAGCGTTTTTCTTCGAGATCAATTGCGGTAACGTCTAAGTTGGCTGCACTTTCTAGAATATGGCAGGTTTTGCCACCTGGAGCGGCGCAAGCATCGAGAATTTTCTCGCCTGCTTGCGGTTCTAATAATTCTGCAGCTAACTGCGCGGCTTCATCTTGCACACTACACCAGCCTTCTTCAAAGCCAGGCAGTTCAAATACGTTCATCGCATGATCAAGATAAATACTGTGCTTCGCATGCTTACCAGCGCTGGCAGGAATCCCCGCGTGCTCTAACAAAGCCAAGTACTCTTCACGGCCATGGTGTAACTGGTTCACGCGCAGACAAAATGGAGGGTGCTGATTGTTGGCTTCCATAATGTCTAGATAATGATCAGGCCATGCTTTTTTCAACGCTTTTACTAACCATTTTGGATGGCTATGCAGT
>JBNMPQ010000200.1:0-5755 GCA_051276935.1 Oleispira sp.
AACCAATGGACATGCCTCGATGCTTCTGAATATAAGCTAATAATAATCGCAGGGTTGCAAGCCATTGAAAGCCGATATCTTGCCTATCTTTTCTTTTACGCTTTTTTGTCATCGAAAAACTAATTATTACCAATAACAACACAAGTGCCATTATCAATAATACAAATACTAAGTTTGCTTCAAGCATTCTTATTGTCCTTTGGTTTGCACAAGTTATACAAATAGATTGCAATTGATGACGATTGCTCTGCTACTCCGCTGTTTTCTGTGGCGGCTAATGCAACTTCTTCTACTCGCTGTGATATATCGCGGGCTGCTTCGTTTTGCTGCACACTGGCTTCTGTCATGGTGAGTACCATGTCAGAAACTGTTTGCGTATGATTGGCTATCTCAACTAGCGCGGATTGGGCATCGTCTGAACCTTGCAATGTTAACTCGGCATGTGAGATGACATCATCCATACTCGTCTTAACAGCCATCATTTGTTTTTTCATTTCTTCAATCGTGCTTGAAATTTCTAAAGCAGATTCTGAACTGCGATTGGCGAGAGAGCGAACTTCATCCGCTACCACGGAAAACCCCCTGCCGTGCTCTCCGGCTCTCGCCGCTTCTATAGCCGCGTTTAACGCTAAAAGATTGGTTTGGTCTGCTATCTCTCTAATCACACTTGAGATAGAGGAAACTTTTTTAGTTCGAGTATCTAAATCATTAAGCTGTATATGAGTTTGCTCAGCACAGTGAGCGACTTCTTTCATATGCTCTCTGACTTGATCGATTATTATTCGGCCTTGCTTTGCCTGTCGGTTACTTTCATTCGCAGAGTCACTGGTACTTTTCATACGCTCTGCTACATCTTGAATGCTATGACTTATTTCGGTTACGGCGGCGGCAATAGAAGCGGTGGCTTGGGATTGCTGAAGAGTATTGTGAGCAAGTGAGTTTGATGTTGAACTTAATTCTTTGGCTGAGTACGCAATTTCTGAAACCGTGTCGGTAAAATCTTGTGACATTCGTCGTTCTTTACTGGCTAGCTGGAGTAACGTTATTTTGCCCTTACCAATAAGACCTTCTATTCTTTCGGTCAATTCCTCTTGGTCAATTGCATCAATAGATTCCAAAACAGATTTGAGTGCTACTTGGTCTTGCCTTAATATAAAAAGTGTTACCACTGCAATAAATACCGCGGCAACTGACATACAAATTTGCAGAGCGATAGCTTGAGTCGTTAGGATGGCGGCTATCAATAACACGTGAGTCATGAGTATTAGCCCAATACTGCCTCCTATGCCGAGTGCCTTAAGAATTTTTCGATTTATTAATAAAATCATACTGCTCCCTTTCGTATTTAATCCCTATTTACAATAGCAATAACTAGGCCGTATTAAAGGCTGATAAATATAAAAGTAAAAACGTATGAATACTGCAATACTTGTTGGTGCAATATCAATTTATTGCATTTAAATCGGGCTTCTTTGATCGCACAGCACATTAATAGTGCTTTTTTTGAATAAAGTATCTCAACTTAATTATATAAGGCCCAATAACGATTCATCAGGCCTTATATAATTTAAAACGTCTTACTGCGAAACGTCTTCATCAGCATAAATAGTTTGTAAACCATGCTTCTTTCTCTGAAGGTCGCCATAGATAGCAACTACAAGCGACATACCCATCAACACCATGACAAAGCTAAACGGTAATGCACCGATAACCATAGCCGTCTTGATTGCGCCCAAGCCACCCGCAATAATTAGTCCACCAACAACCAATGCAAGCGCAATACCCCAAAAAATAATATGTGGGCGAGCTTTCGGGCCATCATCACCTGCAGCATTAATCGTATTAATAATCAGCACCGCACTATCGGCTGACGTAATAAGATAGGTTAATAACAGAATAACAATAACAACAGACATCAAGTAAGCTGCATTGTCGCTCAGCATAACGTCTAACATAACGAATAATTTATCAGCCTGAGCCGCATTGGTAATTAATCCATTCGCCACACTTGAGAGTTCCAGATCGATCGCGGTACCACCCACTAATGCGAACCAGATGAAGCACATTAAAGCAGGTACTATCATCGCACCAAAGATATACTCACGAATGCTACGTCCCTTAGAAATACGCGCTAAGAAAACACCGACGAAAGGTGCGAATGCAATCCACCAAGCGTAATAGAAAATAGTCCAACCGCCCTGCCAACCCGCTAATGCATCACCTGCAGGTGTGCCATCGGCTGTCCAAACAGTAAACATATTATTAGGGACCGAAATCAGATAATCCCAGATTCCAACAAAGAAGCTGCTAAGACCAAAGAAAGTAGAACCAAAGATAAGGAAAAAGCCTAGAACAAAAAAGCTCAATATCATATTGATATTAGACAACCACTTAATACCCTTACCCACGCCCGACAGTGCGGATATCGTTGAACCACCCATGATGATCACTAACGCGAAGATAATGCCCGCTGTTGAAGTAGAGCGAACACCTTCGGCATCGAGTGAATACAGCCAATCGCCAAACCCGATCGTAGAAAGGCCAGAGATAAATTGCTCAACGCCAAAGCCAAGTGTCTGTGAAATACCAAGAACCGTTGCCACAACCGCAACAACATCAATTGTATGACCGATTTTACCCGAAAGTTTTTCACCAAAAAGAGGCGCTAGTGAAGATCGAATGGTCAGTGGCAGTCCACGACGATAAGAATGGAAAGCTAATGCCAAACCAACGATAGAATAAGCGGCCCAAGCGGCTAAACCCCAGTGGGTAAATGACCAGATGTAAGCATCACGAACGTTACCGACTGTACTGCCTTCAGTTAACCCCATGATAGTGCTTGGATTTTTAGCAAAATGGTACATCGGTTCTGCTGTTGCAAACGTCAGCATACCAATACCAATACCCGCACCGAACATCATGGAGAACCAAGAAAAGTTCGAAAACTCAGGTACATCTTCGCTGCGCCCTAATCGAAGCTTGCCCACTTTAGGCCAAAGCGCCATCCCACAACAAAGGATTACGAAAAAAGCCATGGCATAAATATACCAGTAGTTGAAACCGTCTAGAATAATAGTATTGAGTTGCCCCAGAACAGAGGCCGCATTATCGGGAAAAGCAATCGCCCAAAGAATTAGAGCGCCAACGAGTATTTTTGCAGTAATCGTGACATCTTTACTGAAGCCACGGTAAAACCCTGAGTTTGCCACTCGGATTAATAAGTTAGTAATGGGAGGTTTGATAAACATGCATAGTGCCTACATTATAGTAAGCGATTAATTATACACTAACCTAAAATTTATTTCTGAGACGTTGAAATTGAACGTTTTTGTAAGAGTCAAGAGATCCAATATAGCGTTAAGAGAACTTTAATTCATTTATATTTCTTTATAAAGAAACAGAATTAATGCTTATTGTGCCAGCGCTTATTTATATACAATATAATTTTTAGGGCATCTTTTTCTGCTTGCTCAAAAGAATAACCTCTTAAGACTGTTTTGGTGCTTCATGATTCGTTCTCTTATTCCACTGGCTGCATTGTTAATCTCAGACGCCCTAGTATTGTTGGGTCATGGTTTGCTACTCACACTGCTGCCTGTTACTGCCAGTCAACTGGGGTTTACTGATTTTCAGGTGGGCTTAACTGCTTCAAGTTATTTTATTGGTTTTGTGGCTGGCTGCCTCGCAACCCCCTTTGTCTTAAAACGCGTCGGTCATATTCGAACCTTTGCCGTGCTGGCATCTGCTTACACGGCATTGATTCTGTTTTTTGGTTGGAGCCAGAGCTTTATAGGGTGGTTGCTTCTGCGCTTTATGATTGGTGCGATGATCGCTGGCATTTATATGATTATTGAAAGCTGGTTAAACGAACGCGCTGATACACATAATCGCGGAGCCATTTTATCGTTTTACGCGATGTTGAATCTAACCATGATTACCCTAGCCCAGCAGCTGTTAAACCTAGGAAACGTCGACACCTCATTGTTATTTGCCTTAGCCGGTATATTTTTGTCACTTTCCATCGTGCCGGTATCCATTACGCTCGCGCTTGCCCCAACCCCTATTAAAAAAGTAAGCGTCGATTTTGCAAAGGTATGGAGACATTCGCACATTGGCATCATTGGCTCAATTTTTACGGGACTAATCACCGGTTCATTCTGGGCATTAGCCCCCATTTACGCTAATGACAGTGGCTTCACGACCTTTCAATTGGCCAATTTTATGTCAGCCGTCGTTCTGGGCGGGGCATTATTTCAAATTCCATTAGGCCGATTTTCAGACAAGTTTGACCGTCGTATCATTTTAATATTTATTGCCTTAGGCGGCGCTATTATTTCATTTCTTACCTTTATGGCATCGTTTCAAAGTTTTTATGCAGGCGCTGTATCAACCGGACTGGCGTTTATGTGGGGAGCGTTCGGCATGACCATGTACGCTATCTGCTTAGCGCATGCCAACGATAACGCAGACAGTTCAGACTTTGTTGATATTGGCAGCGCGATGCTGCTTACCTATGGATTGAGTTCAGCGATTGGAGCCTCTGTTTCATCGGCATTCATGAGTATTTTAGGCCATCACTTTTTGTTTATATTTATGGGAGCCTGCTTCACCCTGTTTTGCGTTATTTTAATCGCTCGTCGCAAGACGCATGTATTACCCACAATGACAGACGATAACGAAGAGTTCCAAGCCGTCGCAGGAATGACAACGCCAGAGGCTTATAACCTTGATCCTCGCGCGGAAGAAATAATTGAAGATGTACCAGAAAGTGAACTAAAACGCGAGTGGGCCGATGTGGATGCCCACTAAAATAAAGTTGGCTGAAGCCAAAGAGACGCATAAGTTTGACGAGGGTCGTATCGCTCAGACTGTAGTTGGACGTTGAACTTTCTATCTCTAGGATCGTTACCCACACCTGCTACGTATGACCAATTGCCATAATTACTGTGAACATCATAATCGAGTAATAACGACTCAAAATAGGCAGCACCCATGCGCCAATCTATTGTTAATTCTTTAGCAAAAAAGGAAGCTACATTCTGTCTTCCTCGATTGCTCATCCAACCCGTATTCAAAAGCTCAATCATATTGGCATTCACAAAAGGCTCTTTGGTTTCTCCTGATACCCACTGATCGATCATTTTCTTATCCGTTGACCAGTCGTAGTCTTTCTGAAGAATACCTCCTATTTTGAAAAGGTCATTACCATGTTTCATAGAAACATATTTAAAAAAGTCTCTCCAAATTAACTCAAAGACCAACCAATAAGTGCTCTCATTTTTTTCTATCTCTTGTTCATATTTCAATAATTCAAAATAGAGTGTACGCGGTGAGAGACTACCGTTACCTAACCAAGCAGATAATTTAGAACTGTAATCTATACCGACAAGCCCATTCCTAGTTTTTTTGTAACGAGAGATATTTTTAGTGTTCCAAAAATAATCTTGAACGCGAGCAAGCCCTTGATGCTCCCCTCCTTTAAAAGGAAAAGCGCTTCGGGGATCGAGGGTGAAATCTTCAAAGCCCAAATCCTGCAGTGAAGGAATATAACTAGCACAGGTGTCAGAGACAGTATTAAACGGTGATAATAAACCTAGGGGGGCTAGAGGTCTTACCGCTACAGATTTCTCACACAGTTTCCTAAATTGAGTAAAAACCTTAGGAATACCTTGCCATTTAAACGGAATATCATCGGGATGAAAAAGGAATTGATCGTAGGATTCGACCCAATTTAAATTCAAGTTGCTTATCTTAT
>JBNMPQ010000201.1:0-5703 GCA_051276935.1 Oleispira sp.
CAAGAGTTTAACCGTGAGGCGAACACCTTAGGTTCTAAATCGATTAATTCTCAGGTGACGCAGTCGGCGGTTGAGCTGAAGGTGTTGATTGAGCAGATGCGAGAGCAGATCCAGAATATAGAATAGGATTGAGAAAAGTCCGAAAAAAGCAGATTTTGTATTTAAATTCAAGAAATTACCTACACACGCAGATCAATTAAGATTAAATTTAATTCAATTAGCTTGCCTAATAAAGGTGACAAAAAGGGTGACGGGTTTACAGTTTTGTATATAATTGTGGAATATGTCACCCTTTTTGGAACGCTATGAACTCGGAAGACAAACACAAGCACTTAATAGAACAAGTTAAGTCAGGTAAGGCTAACGATGCTGTGATCAAAGCTTTAGTTAAGAACGGTTGGAAAAGCTTTCCGAGCATCGAGCGTGGTTTGCATTTAAGAATAGAATCTGCCGGTGTAGCCACCTTTGTATTTCAGTACTCTTACAACGGCAAAAAGAGAAGAATGACTTTAGGCACCTATGGCAAACGACCTGACGGCATGCCACTCGTTGATGCTAGAAGCGCAATAGCAGAAGAACGGGCTTTAGTTAAAAGCGGTAAAGACCCTCTTGCTGAAAAAAATAGAGCACAGCGCAGCGAATTTAAGACAGTAGATGATCTTGCGCAAGATTGGCTCAAGGACAATGCCAAACGCCTCAAGTATCCTGGTATTCCGCATAGGATTTATACACAAGAAATTAAACCCATAATTGGCGGACTTCTTATTGACGATATTGGCGGTTTAGATATAAGAAAAGTACTGATGTTTGTAAAAAGTCGCAAAAAAGAGGAAAGACCAACAATTGCTAATGATACGCTCGGATTCCTCAAGCAATTATTTGACCACGGGATCACCCTGAGTGTAACTGATAAAAATCCTGCCACTTCATTTAAGGTTAAACATGCGGGAGGAACGGAAAGATCGCGAGACCGAGCAGCAAGCATGGAAGAATGGAAAACCATATTTTCGGTTATGCGGCACAATCAGGTGCATTTTTGTAGAGAAAATTATTTGGCCATTTCAATGCTACTCGTATTGGGTGTGCGAAAGGGGGAGTTAATATCGTTGCGATGGAATGATATCGACTATGGCAAAAATATTTGGCATCTGAAGAAAGATAACGTAAAAAATAAGCGTGACCTAGATATACCTTTACCACCTTTAGTAATAGAGTGGTTGGAAGAATTAAAAACTAGGGCATATGCTTCTCAATATGTGTTCCCATCGCGCCGAGCAAGTAGACGCAGGGGCTATATAAGTGATGATACCCTAAACCATGCATTAACTAATCTGTTTGGAAAGAGAACAGGGAAAAATGAAAGCAGCACCGGAGATGTTTTAGGTAAAGCCGGAATTGAGTATTTTGTGATACATGATATTCGACGTTCAACTCGCACTATTATGTCAAAGAATAAGGTTCGACCGGAAGTTGCAGAAAAAGCCATCGGGCATGTGAAAAAAGGCGTAGAGGGTATTTATAATCGGGATGCTTTTTTTGAAGAGCGGGTTGAGGCGCATGGGATTATGGCGGAGTTGGTTGAGGGGATTGTTTGAATTTTCTTGCGTAAGAGAGAGAGAGATTCCCCGCCAGAAAACTCTAGCCCACGTAACTCGTGGCTTACAGTTACTGTATAGCTAGAGTGGCAGAGTAAAGTGGTTTATTTTTGTTCTATTTTTAAAAAATTAGAGGTGGTTTGCTTCGATTTGGTGACGAAAAAAATAGAGGTATTTATTACTAATCCTAACTAAAAAGACCTCGCCTCTCTGGAGAGTTTTGGACATAGCATGGAATACACATAGGGCGAAAGTTCGAAATTTAATTATTGAGCAAAGTAAATGATACATAATTGAACCAATAAGTATTTATATAACAGCTGGATAGGCCGTCAGCCTCATAATAAGCTGTAACAAGAGCAATCCACCAACATTAGCTTCAGAAGAACTTAATGAAATAAAAAATGGGCCATATTTTTATACACACTCATACCTGTTTTTTAAATACATCCGCATAGCTGTATCTAAGGTATTGAGTGTCCGGACCTTACCAAAGGGTATCGACAACAACAAGCATTTTCAATCAATCTAGCTATTCGGAAAAGCGCGTATAGATTGAAAATTGCGTTGATGTATCATCAGTCGATTATCTCATAATTTGTGCGCATGAGTATTATTGTTGCCTAGTCTAGAACCGCTTAATTTTGTCGATCGGTCCTAATCATCGAAGACGTAGTTTTTCTCTTCGATTTTCCTTGTCATTCGCCAGAAGTCACCGTTACGCCATGGTGTAATTGCAACGACACGGCCTCTTTTATTACGATACCAATTGGTTGTGCCCTCATGCGTCCAAATCATTTTAGCGTGTGCACTGTCTACTTTTTCATTATAATCTTCGAAGATATCCTTGCGAACCTATATTACATGTAACGGAGTCTATTCAAGAAATGAATAATAAACAGCTAGTCATCACCTTTTCAGAGGAAGCAACTGAAAAGTATCTACAATTATGTCAAGCCTCAGCAGAAGCTCATTTTAATGCTGATGTTGAACCCGAACTTCCAAGTCTAAGAATAGAGCTAGGTATGATTGAAGGTATCGGGTATTTTATAGCCTCAGAGGAAATAGAACTTGGTAATGTTATTGCAGAGATAGCAACAAACAATACCTAAAATATCAGAGAAAATAAACGTTATAGGGTCAAAGATCAGAACATTCAACTTTATTGGGTGATCTAAAAGTTAATTGAGATGATGCTTGAAGTTTGCTTGAAAATTGTCGTAAAAAATTTGGCTTGTACTGACAGGGTTTGATTTTAATAAACACTTTAGGTATGAGCCTTGTCTAAAGGGATTTATTTATCTTAATCTTAAAATAAAATATCGTGACGAGCATATGGCAGCTAGTAACATGACTATTACAGTTAAGTAGTTAATCACTACATGTAAAAACGGTAAGTGGTAAATTCGTACAACAAGAACTTGAAGAGAGACAAAAAAATTGGCTGTTTTGTTCGCTCCGTTTACCTACTTTAGCCAACTATATTATTGCCCCTTAACACGGAGTTGAGGCTTTAGAAAAACCCTAAAATAGTTTAAAAAACACACAGTTTTCACTTCCCACCGATCACCGTTTGTGATCAAATAGGTATTATCAATTAGCCATAGGAGCCTTGGTGATACCACGATTTATCTCCCTAAATTATCAGCAAAGTACGATGGTTGTGATTAACTATCTCGACCAACTTCAAGCTGGCACGTTTGAACATGCAAGCCATCTGGACTTCCCAGTTTTCACTAGACAGTCTGTTGTTCCAAAAAATACGTTTCCTCGAATTTAGCAGGTGATACACCACCTGTATGCGAATGACGTTTTTTAGGATTGTAAAACATTTCTATAAAGTTAAATATCTCTGTCTTCGCTTCGTCCCTTGTCGAATATATCTTTTGTCTTGTTATGCGTTTTTTAAATGTCGCAAAGAAGCTTTCAGCAACCGCATTATCATGGCAATTTCCGCGGCGGCTCATGGAAGGCTCTAGGTTATGCTCTTTCATGAAAGCAAGGTAATCACTACTGCCGTATTGGCTCCCCTGATCGCTGTGCACCAACACAGGGCCTGTAGGTCGTCGTTGATAAACGGCCATCAATAAAGCCCCAATGAAAAGATGCTTATCCATGTTCTTGTCCATCGACCAACCGACAACTCTTCGAGAAAATAAATCGATAACGGTCGCCAAGTACAAAAAATCCTTCATAAGTGCGAACGTAGGTGATATCGCTCACCCACGCTGTATTAGGCCTATTTGGAGCAAAGTCGCGCTCCAATATGTTATCTGCAATTCGAGATAGCTTGCTGCCTTTGATATATCTGCGCTTGTAACCAATTTGCGCTCTAAGGCGGTTCTGGCGCATGACTTTAGCCACGCGATTAACACTACAAGATTCACCCGCTTCACGAAGGTCACGGTGGATCCAAGGACTGCCATACGTTCCGCCACTGGCAACGTAAAACTCTTTTATCCGCGTCAGTAAGCTACTGTCTTCGATAGCTCGGTTACTCAATGGCTGTTTGAGCCACGCATAAAAACCACTGCGATTGATTTTGAGCACTCTGCACATGGCTAACACAGAAAACTCGTCTTGGTGTTCCCAGATAAAGGCGTACTTCACTCTGGATGGCTTGCAAAGTACCTTGCGGCCTTTTTTAATATGTCGCGTTCCTCCGTAACTCGCTTTAACTCAGCTTCAAGTTTAGCTATGCGAACTGAGTCATCACTGGTTTTTTTATGCGTAGTCTTATTATCGCTAAATTTGCTTTTCCAATAATAAAGCGATTTTGTTGTTACCCCTAAACGTTCAGCAACGTCTTGAACAGAATATCCTCGTTCAGTAACTTGCTTTACTGCTTCAATCTTAAACTCTTCGGTATACCGTTTGCCTTTGCTCATAAACACCCCTATTTGAAGTTACATTGTAACTGTTAAAAGTGTCTATCAAAATCTGGGAAGTCCAATCATTTGATTGATTCGACGTTGGATTTATCAGTGTTCTATCCCAAGTATAAAAATGATAAGAATGGTCGGCCTGCGTATGATCCAGCGGCTTTACTTAAAATCATTCTGTTTGCCTATTCCAAAGGCATTACCTCGAGTCGAGAAATCCAGTGGTGCTGTGAAATGAATATTATATTTAAGGCGTTGAGCTGTGATTCAGTGCCACACTGGACAACGATTGCCGCTTTTGTCAGTGGCCGTAAACAAGAGATTGAATCGGTATTTGAGCAGGTGTTGTTGATATGTCATGAGCAAGGCTTGCTCGGTAATGAGTTGTTTGCGATTGATGGTTGTAAGATGTCTTCTAATGCGGCCAAGGAATGGTCTGGCACCTTTAAAGAGCTACAAGAAAAGCGCGATAAGCTTAAACGCCAAATCAGTTATCACATGAACGAGCATGAGAAATTAGACAACAACGAAGAGGCTGATGAGGCGCGTAAACAGCGCACTACCCAAGCGATTGAGACACTGAACAAAGCACACGACAAGATAGAAAAATTCCTAAATGAAAAAGAGCCTCGACTGGGTAAAGGTAAGCGTCCACAGGAAGTGAAAAGCAATATTACGGATAACGAGTCAGGAAAAATGACCACCAGTAAGGGCACCATTCAAGGCTATAACGGCGTGGCAACGGTGGATAAGAAACATCAAATTATTGTGGATGCCACGGTATTTGGAGAGGGACAAGAGCACCATACCTTAAAGCCAATATTAGAAGGCATTCAAGTCAGGTTTAAACGCCTGGCGATTAGCGACGACATTTTGAAAACGCAAATTATCATCACCGCCGATACTGGGTTCGCTAACGAAAAGAACATGCAGTATCTTCATGACAATGACATCAATGCGTATATTCCAGACAACCAATTTAGAAGTCGAGACCCCAAGTTTAGTGAGCAAAAAACAAAATACGGTAAACGCCATCAAGATACCAAAATCAGAAATAAAACGGTTATTCCAGCCAGTGAATTTAGTGTCGACCCAATGACCAACAGTTGTTTGTGTCCGTCTGGCGAAAGTCTTAGTTTTAGGGGCGTGCGAGAGAATGACTTAGGCATTAAAATCGTTTACTTCGAAGGTCGATTATTACAATGCCGTAACGGCGATAAAAAGCA
>JBNMPQ010000202.1:0-5662 GCA_051276935.1 Oleispira sp.
ACGGAATAAAAACAGTTGGTTATCGCTACGCGATTTTAACCAACAATTTTTGTCCGCTTCGCAAGGCGTTTAGGCTGTAGAAAAATCACTCAACCTAGCTCAATAGATCAGGTAAAATAGCATTTTGCCGTTTACCTGATAATTTCATGTCCAATTTCCTCGATGATAATCTCAATCAAAGCGTTTTCTTCGATATTATTTACTCGAAAATGATGAAATCGTTTCTGATTTCTATGCTCGCTACAAAAATAAAAACGTCGGCCGTAAAACCTACCCTCCGGCGTTGTTATTGCGGGTAATATTTTATGTTTACTATCGTGGGCATACTGCCAATCGCGTTATTGAACGTTTATGTAAAACAGATTTAAAGTTCATTGCATGAGCAGCTGGCGGACAGCCTCACTCCACAACGATTGCTAACTTCGTCAGTTCTAACGGTGAATCAATGGGCCATTTATTTTATAAGGTTCTACTGATCTTGACCAAAGTGGATTGATCGTCAAAGAGCATTTTGCGGTTGATGGTTGTAAGTTGCTTACCAATGCTTCTAAACAATGGAGTGGTACTCATAAAGAACTTCGTAAGAAATTCAATAAGTTGAAGAGGCTGCTAAAAAGATTATCGATAAACACTTATCAAATGATTCTGATAAGTGCAGCGGTCATAAAATCGCAGCTGATCAACAACAGACTATCGACACTCTGATAAAAAATGCTAAGAAAATAGATGATTTCTTATCAACGATCGAATCTCGTATGGGACAAGGAAGGCGCAAGCAAGAAGTGCAAAGTCTTCTTATAATATAAGACTACGGATAGTCAACCTGCCAAAATGACAACGAGTGAAAGAATGATTCAGGGAATTGCTTGCGTAACTGCTGCGGATGAAACGCATCAGATCATTTTTCATGCACAAGCTTTTGGTATGGGAAAAGAGTTGAAGCTTTTAGGTGATGATTACGAAGGCGTAAAAGGATTTTATACTCGCTTTCGTGGTGAGCTAGAAATTTGTCGAAATGGCAGCATGCAATCAGAGTGCATGAGAAATCCAGTCAAAGAAAAAGGAAGGCAAGTATTATTTTTAAATGAAGGGCAGGAGAAAATAACTTGCTTGGACTTAATGAAGCAGAAAGTTGACAGCCCGGAAGGTCACCGTATGTACAGCCGAAGAATGTGGACGATTGAGCCAGTGTTCGGAAATATAATCAGTAACAGAGGCTGAGTCGAATAGGTTTACGTGGCGAAGTAAAAGCGACGGCTCAATGGCTAATGTACTGCATGGTGCACAATATAGAGAAGCTTTGGAAGAATAGTGAAGTAGAGAGTTGGGCCTAGTAAGGTGTTGTAAGGGGTTCTGAGCAGTCGATTCTTGAGCTGTCTGAGCTCATGTTTGACAATACGAGCGATATGATCGAGTATCACTTTATATATTATAAAGTGCAATAAAACAGAGCAAATGAAACGGAATTTTTGAGGAGTAGGGAAGCATGTCTAAATATCGTATTTTTCTACACCCTCGTTAGAGCTTATTAAATTTATATTTTTCATGTTTTTATTTCAGTATGCCGGAGATGAGAAAGCAAATATTTTAGTTTTTGGTGTAAGTCCTTTTTCAAATGTATATACGGGAGTCATTAGTATAGTTAATGGTAAGTGGTTTAAGTTAATTGACCCTATTTGTTGTTAAATTACACCCTAACAATGCGCTAAAGAATTGATGCAGTAAATTGTTTGTTGTTGATGGATTAAAATTAAGGATAGATAATTGGATATAGAGTTTAAGGACTATGAAATTGAAAGAATTGAGCCGCCTCCTTATTAAATACAAAAAGCTAAGAAGGCACTATAGATGTCACTTACACCTGTAGCGGCCAAAAAGTATGGCTGAGTCAATAAACCTAACAAAGCAGCGGACGGTATCAGCGTTGGCTGTATATGGAGACGATGGAAACTATGGAAAAATTACTCAGCACCCTTCAAAAACTTGATTCTCAGGCTCTTGATCTCATGCTAGACCCGGCCTATGTGATCATAAAAAATTTATGTGATGAAAATTAATATATACGATTACTTTCTATCATCTATTTCAATCCTTTTTTTTCTAGTAGGAGCCTTACTTTTTTTTGAAGTGCTCCGTCCTTTTAGCGATTTGAAGATAGATGGGCCGATAGCATTGAGTTGTTGTATTATCGGGGCTCTAATATCAGGATTTTTATTATGGTTTGATGTGGGGAGCATTCCGATAAACATTATCTGTTTACTGTTGAATTCAGCCCTTATCACAGGTATGTGTATCATGCTCTATCTCGCATCAAACATATTTTAAAGAAAAACCATTTTATTGAACGGTAATTACACAGCCACCGCATGCACTTGTCCCAAGAAATGGCGCTTCGCACTGTTTTTTGACCGATGATTCAGAACGTTATGAAACGAAGAGAAATTTGGTGTATGCGTAAATTATCCACATCAATATTAGTCGTATTTTTTTTATTACAATGGACGAGTGCTGTTCAAGCAGCGTCTCTGAAAAGTGCATATGAAACTCATCAAAGTAATATTCAGGTTCAAGGTAGTGGCACCGTCATTCGTATACTTAAAGACGATAACAAAGGCTCGCGTCATCAAAAATTCATATTAAGGCTGTCGTTTGATCAAACCGTTTTAATTGCCCATAATATTGATCTTGCCCCCAGAATTAATTCAATTTCAAAGGGTGACGTGATTCAATTCTATGGGGAATACGAATGAAATAATAAAGGTGGTGTAGTTCATTGGACTCATAGAGATCCAAATGGTCACCATGGTGGCGGTTGGTTAAAACATAACGGCCGTAAGTACCAATAGCGTTATAAAAAGTATTTCAAGCAGAAAAAATGGGCGCATGTGCATTAATGCGTTGATTATAATCTGAGTAATAATAGCGGCTAGTCTACTCGTTTCATACTGGGTCTTAGGTATCACAATAACAAAACATTCTGGATTTTAGGTTTATTTATTACTCTATTTATTAGAGGAGGCGGGCTGACGTTCCAAGTGAGTAAAACGCTGAACACTTATATTTGTTAAAATCTTCAGATAGCATATTCAATCTAGGTACGTACTGATGCGACTTTTAAAAACATCCTTTCACCCTGACGTATCCCCGGCACTCATTCAGCAGGGGCTCTTATCTAGCAGCGCTCTCACACTCATTGAGCGTCACGCAGCGCGAGGTATTGTGCTTAAGGGTGACCGTATTTTGTTGTTATATACCCAGCGTTATCACGATTACAGCCTTCCTGGTGGCGGTATAGACGACGGTGAGGATAAAATCGCGGGTTTGATTCGTGAGCTAAAGGAAGAAACGGGTGCGCAGGGCGTACGCAATATTGAAGCGTTTGCGCGTTATGATGAATACCGCCCTTGGTATAAGCCCGATGCCGATATCATTCATATGATCTCTCATTGTTATACCTGCGAGATTGATGAAGCGCTGGGTGACACTGCTTATGAATCTCATGAAGTGAGTAATGGTATGACCCCGCTGTGGATGAATATTCATCACGCGATTGCCCATAATGAAGAAGTCATTGCTAACAGCCATAAGAAAGGTCTTTCGATTGAGCGGGAGACATTTATCTTGAAGGTGATTGCCCAGGAGATAGTTGCTAAGTAAGACGTTGCTAGTGGGTTATGAAAGTCAGGTCGATTCCGCTAACTTAAAGGGGCATAAATACGCTAAAATGGGGTTATTATTTCTGCTTTGAGCCCCTATATTCATGACGACTGCCAATACCGAAGTCACAACGCCAGCCTCTTTTGAAGAGCTTGGCCTTATTCCCCCTTTGTTAGCACGCTTAACTGAGCTGGAATATCAGCAGCCAACGCCTATTCAAGCGCAAGCGATTCCCAGTGTATTAGCGGGACGTGACTTAATTGCAGGGGCCAATACCGGTTCGGGTAAAACAGCGACTTTTGCACTGCCGCTATTGCAGCAAATCAATAGTGAAAAATCATCTGGTAGCAAAAACAAAGAAGGTAACTACGTTACTGGGCTGATTTTGGTGCCAACTCGTGAACTAGCGAAGCAGGTTGCAGACAGCATTCGATCTTATGCGGTTCACTTTAACGGCGCGATTAAAACGGTTGCCGTATTTGGTGGCGTATCGGTTAATACTCAAATGCAGGCATTACGTGGCGGCACCGATATTTTGGTAGCGACCCCTGGTCGATTACTCGATCTGATTTCAAGCAATGCCATTAAGCTCGATATGATCAAAACCCTAGTGCTCGATGAAGCTGATCGTATGTTGAGCCTAGGCTTTGCCGAAGAGCTATCAGCGCTATTAGCATTGACCCCAAAGCAAAAACAAATTCTATTATTCTCAGCAACTTTTCCTGAGCAAGTAAAAGCGTTAACGGCCGAGTTACTCAACGATCCTGTTGAAATACAAGTACAAAGCGCAGATGCCAGTACCCTAGTACAGCGTGTTTTTAACGTGAATAAAGGCGAGAAAACAGCCGTATTAGCGAACTTGATTAAAAAGAATGAATGGCGACAAGCACTGGTTTTTGTTAACTCCAAAAACGGCTGTGAGCATTTAGCGTACAAACTCTCTAAGCATGATATTACCGCCGAAGTATTTCATGGCGATAAAGGTCAGGGCGCTCGTAGTCGTGTGCTTGAAGGTTTCAAGTCAGGCGATATCGAAGTATTGATCGCTACCGACATTGCCGCTCGTGGTTTAGACATCGAAAAACTGCCGGTGGTCATCAACTTTGATTTACCCAGAAGCCCATCCGATTACATGCACCGTATTGGTCGAAGTGGCCGTGCCGGTGAAGTCGGTTTAGCGTTATCGTTGATCGATTACGAAGATTATCATCATTTCAAAATCATCGAAAAGAAGAACAAAATCTGGCTTGAACGAGAGCAAGTCGTTGGCTTTGAAGTAGATGAATCGCTTATCGATCGATCCTATGCGGAAGACAAGCCGATGGCACCGCCAGAAGGCAGTGGTAAGAATAGCGGTAAGAAAAAAGCTAAGAAAAATTTAAAAAGTAAATCGTCAATCAATACCGATATTTGGTCAGGTTATTCAGAATCAGACTCTGAATAACACCGAATAAAAGCTGAGCCTTTAGGATGTAATATGAGAGTAATGAATAAGTTAGCTGTTTTATTATTGCTTTTCTGCCTGAATCATACTGTGACGGCTGCTCGTGTCGGTACGGGTGGACTCAGTGCTGCATTCTCAAAAGACTCTGCCAGTATTGGTGTGGTTGTGGGGTCGGGAACTGCTTTTGATGATGACTATATGATTCTGGGTTTAGGGGCAGGTTATTACGTCATTAATGGATTAGAAATAGGTATTGGTGTGCAGTACTGGATCTCTGGTGAGCCTTCAATAACAAAGGTCACTCCTAAGATGACTTATGTGTTTACTCAGCCTACAACAATCAGACCGTACCTGGGGATATTTTACCGCCGAACATTTTATGGTGATTATGATGGTGTGAACATAGATGAACAAAATTCATATGGTTATCGAGCGGGTGCATATTTAAATTCCAATGATGATGTTTATATCGGCGGTGGCCTTGTTTACGAAAAATATGTAGATTGCAATCTGTTAGTTGATTGTTCTTCGATATACCCCGAAGTGATTTTTGCTATTAGT
>JBNMPQ010000203.1:0-5661 GCA_051276935.1 Oleispira sp.
GCGTTCGGAAACGTTATTTCTGAAAATCTCAATACGATGACGCCGCAGCATGAGATCAAGGCCTTTGAAAAGCCTCTGCCTAAAAGTTTAGAAGATATCGATTTAAATATTGCTCTGCCACTAGACCGTGATGGCAATCTAATTGTAGGTATGGAGCTGAAAGATTTATTCGAATTGTATTTGTCGGCGATGGGTGAAGAAGCCCTTGATGATATTCTATTACGCATTCAAAACGCCCTAGCATTGCAGCTATCTACGCCAGCACTAGAGCAAGGTTATGATGCGCTTAAACGCTTTATTGATTACAAAGTTGAACTTGCGAATTTAGAGCAGCAACCACGTGATAACGCTCTGTCTGAGTTAGATAATATACGCCGTCAAAAAGAAATATTATCCACGATTCAGCAAGAGTATTTTACCCCTATCGAGAGTGATGCATTATTTGCAGCCGAAGCAGAATACGATGCGTTTATGCTTGATCATTTAACCATTCAGCAGAACACAAATTTAACAGGAACAGAAAAACAACGGCAGGTGGAAGCTTTAGAAGCATCACTGCCTGAAGACGTTAGAGCCGGAAGAGAGCGTGCAATGGCGCCAGCTACAATATATCAGCAAGCTGAAGTTATGAGGTCTGAAGGAAAAACGTCGGCCGATATTTATCAAATGCGCGCCCATTCGTTAGGTGAAGCAGCCGCGACTGAGTTGGCAGCGCTAGATCAAAAGCGTGATCAATGGCAGCAAAGGTTAGGCATGTTCAATGCTCAATATGACTCTATATCACTATCTGGACTAAGTGAAACAGATCAAAAAACAGCGGTGAGCGCTTTGTTGGCGCGTGACTTTGATGCAACAGAGTCTATCCGAGTGCGAGCACTGACCGGGTTGTAGTCCTTGTATTATTGGTCTTAGTATTAATGGACTTTGCGTTAAAGCGTATTGTGCTTTATATTTACAGTGTAAATATAAAGCCGTTTCTAATGCGGCGCTACTGCAGAGACCGCCTCTATGACATTGCCACACACAACATCGTTACCAGATTATAAAAGTTTCAACGTAACTCTTGAAAATAAGGTCGCTCACGTGCAGTTTGCTCGTCCAGAAGCTATGAACTCTATGGATAAAGCTTTTTGGCAAGAGCTGCCTGTTTGCATGCGTGATATTGAAAGCCAAACAGACGCTCGCGTTATCGTTATCTCCTCTACCGGAAAGCACTTTTCTGCGGGTATGGACCTTAGTGTCTTTAGTGATACTTCAACCATGCCACAATCAAAAGATCAGTCGCGAATGGCGGAAGGGCTGCGTCGCTTAGTACTCCAGCTACAAGCTACGTTGAGTTCTTTAGAAGAAATTCGTTTACCTGTATTAACTGCCATTCAAGGTGGCTGTATTGGGGGGGCATTAGATTTAGTCTGTGCGGCTGACATCCGATATTGCACTGCCGATGCTTACTTCACAATTAAAGAAACTGAATTGGGTATGACCGCCGATGTCGGTACGCTTCAACGCCTGCCTAAGTTAATTCCGGCGGGTATAGTAAAAGAGCTTGCCTTCACTGGGCGTAAATTCTCTGCAGCGGAAGCGCAGCAATTTGGTTTAGTAAATCGAGTGTATGATAACCAAGACAGCATGCTGGTGGGAGTAATGGAAATAGCGACACAGATAGCTGTTAACTCCCCATTAGCCGTTACTGGTTGCAAAGAAATGCTTAACTACAGTCGTGATCACACCGTAGAAGACAGCTTGAAGTACATGGCGACTTGGCAAGCAGGTATGTTTCGACCGAATGACATGATGAAAACCTTCCAAGCAAAAGCAATGAAGACTCAAGCTGAGTATGATGACTTATTACCGGTAAAGGAGTTGTTTGAAAAGTAAGGATCAATACATTACCTTACTCAACTTGTTTTTTGCGTGCTTTTCGTGGCTTAATCTTTATCTACAGACAGCCACGAAGCATTGCTTAATGCCTAATAAAAATTTAAGTAACCGCCCGGTTTTACATTCAAAATCAGGCCTACCTTTAAATGCCGCGTCATACTCAACCATCGCCGCATGGGCGGTTGCTATTAGCTGGGCCTTAAAAGCCCAAGGACTAAATGCAGATCAGATTTTTACGGCTTCAGGATTAAGTTTAAGCGACTTTGAACAAAAGCCTTCCAGTCGCATCCCTATCAATAACATGACCCAGCTATGGGAAGCGGCAATAAAAGCAACCTCTAATCCAGCCTTTGGCTTAAGCGTTACTGAACATGTGCACGCCGTGCATCTTAAAGCCCTTGGCATGCTGATTGTAAGCTGTGAAAACCTAGCGCAGGCCCTTGAAAAAATCATCTCTTATCACGCATTAGTGAGCGACTCGGTTCAACTTAATTTAGAGTATACGCCCGATAAAGTAGGTTTTAGTATCCGTGCGGTAGAGGGGGTGAAGATAAGTCCTGCGGCATTAGATGCTTTTTTCTCGGTGCTCGTTAAATTCTGCCGTAATATGATGGGCGATGAAGACTTGGTCGCGAGGTTGGATCTTATTCGTAATAAGCCGACGTCAATGAAACCTTGGACGAATTTTTTTGGCCATGAGGTCTATTTTAATCAAGCTGATAGCTGCTTGTGGTTATATCGTTCGTTTCTAGAAAAAAGCTCACTGCATTTTGATGAGAAAGTTCAACAGATGAACGAAAATGCAGTGCAAGATTACCTGCAAAATATGAACGCAAATACCTGGGTCGATAAGTGTAAAAAGTATTTAATCATTGGTTTAAATGAAGAAAGTTCCAGTCTTACAAAAATAGCAAAAAAATTGAGTGTCTCAGAGCGAACTCTCGCGAGGCACCTTAGGGCAGAAGGCTTTAGCTTTAGCGAAATCTTGCAGCAGAAAAAGCAAGACCTTGCCTGTTATTACTTGTTGAAAACCGATGAAAGCATTACGGGAGTTGCTTTAAATTTAGGGTTTAAGGATGTAAGTAATTTTAATCGAGCTTTCCAGCGTTGGTGTAATATGACACCCTCTGAGTTCCGTAATACGCGCATTAAACAGAATCTCAATACTATTAATTTGATACGAAAACACGCGATAGTATAAAATGTTGTAAATAGCTTTTAGGCCACTTAAATAATGCTTTTCAAAACCCTTTTGACCTTCGCCGTAATGACCGCTGTATATCTCTGGTATAGAACACAAAAAACCAAGCAAGCTGATTATTATACCAAGGCCAAAGAGCGTTTGTTACTTGAAGATTCTGTTAGGAAGGTTTGGATTAAACCTCTACTTTATTCATTAGCGGCGCTTTCTGTCATTGCCGGAATTTCGATGTATTACTACTCATGGGTGGATGATAATACGCAATACCAAGTGACGATAACCAATTCACAATCAGGTAAGACGGAAACGTTTATTGCATTTAAAAAAGACATGCGAGGTAGGTTGTTCATTACACAAATGGGTCGAAAAATCTGGACTTCTGACTTAGAAAGAATCGACATTAAAAAAATAAACGCTGGAAATAACTAAACCGTGAAAGACTGCAACTCTTGCGGCAAGTGTTGTATCAAATACAGCAACGGCGCGTTATCGGCTTCTAAGCAAGAGATAGAGTTGTGGGAAGTGTTCACGCCTGCTATTGCAGAGTATGTGAATAAAGGCGAAATTTGGGCAGATCCTAAAACGGGTAAGTTACTTGAACTTTGCCCTTTTTTACGCCGAGAAAGTGGCGAGAAATCTCAGGTGAAATACAGTTGTGACATCTACTTTGATCGCCCTGACGACTGTAAATACTATCCATCTAATGTTCAGGAAATGATTTTAGATGAGTGCGAAATGATAGAAGCATCCGATTTAAAAGATTTAAAAAAAGCCCAAGCCAAACTTGATATTATTATGAGTGACAGCCATATTTAAAGTAAGGTCAAGTACAGGCACAACTGCGACCGTTATTGCTGACTTAGTGGCGAAGAATAAAAAATAAAGACATGCTCAACAGTGTTGTGAGTAATGTATTACGAGTAGTGACGGCTAATATTACGGCAACCCCTGCACAAATTAAGTAGTTGTTACCAAAGCTAATATCCAATTTTTTATCATGAATAAAGACAATAGGTGCCAAAATAGCGGTTAATACTGCAGGGGCTGAATAACTCAAAAAGTGCATCACTCTTGGATTGAACTTTAAAGGCAGTCTAGGTTCTAAAAAGACATAGCGACTTAAAAAGACGATGACTGCCATCGCCAATATTGTCAGCGTAATCATCAGTATTCTCCCTTTTTTTCTTTTTTAACTTTGGCATACAAGGTGCCGACCGTCATTCCAATTAAAGAGGCTATGAGTAAGCCAGAAGGAATTTCTAACAATTCACAGATAATAGAGAAGACTAAGCTGACTAAGACACAGATCATTATGGAAGGACTTTTAATGGCTGGAATGACTATCGCAATAAAGGTAGCCGCAATCGCAAAATCAAGCCCCCAGCGATCTAAATCAGGAATGCTATTACCGACGAAAATACCGACTGCAGAAGCAATATTCCACGTTAAATAAAAACTCAATCCGCCTCCTAAAGCATACCAGCGGTTCAACTGGCCATCTTGAATATGTGGGCCTTTGCTTTTGGCAATGATAGCGAATAACTCATCTGTCAGCAGAAACCCTAGGCTTAAACGCCATTTAAGTGGTAACGAGCTAATTTGATTTCGCATCGCCATTGAATACAAAAAGTGACGGGAGGTAATTAATAGGGTGGTAATCAATATGCTGCTAATACTTACACCCGTTTTAATCATGCCCACGGCGACTAATTGTGCGGCTCCTGCAAACACAATGGCAGACATTGCCTGACTTTCTAGCATGCTTAAACCAGCCTCTAAGGCCAGTGAACCCGCGAGGATTCCCCACGGAATAACGGCAATACTCAAAGGCATTACCGCTAAAGCTCCGGCGAGCCAAGCACGCGTATTAGACCGTGGCTTGTGTGATGAGGGTATTCTTGAAGGCATAAAATTAGAACTTACTGATAAATAGAATTATGACTGAATCATAACCGATATTTGTCAAACTAAGCAGTTTTTAAATGACGTAAGCATACAATGATTGTTAAAACTTATTCAGAAAATTAATGATTCGTTTAGCAGAACTTACAAGAGTAATATTGTCATTATTCTTAATATGAATATCAGGATTTAAAGGTTTTTCATAGGGTGAATCAATACCGGTAAACTCTTTAACTTCACCCGCACGTGCTTTTCGATACAAGCCTTTCACATCTCTTTGTTCACAAACGTCTAAGGGTGTATCGACAAAGACTTCAATGAATTGGCCTTTTTTAAACAACGCCCTCACGTTGTCTCGACCGTCTTGAAAGGGAGAGATAAAGGCACACAGAACGATGAGATTTTCTTGAACCATTCTCTGAGTCTCATGGCCTACACGACGAATGTTCTCTTCTCTGTCTTGCTTGCTAAAACCTAAGTCTTTGCATAAACCTTTTCGTACAATATCACCATCCAGATTGCAGGTTTTCAGACCGAGTGCGTTAAGCTTTTTTTGAACTTCACTGGCTAAACTGGATTTTCCAGCACCGCTATAGCCTGTGAACCAAATGACGTAGGGTTTTTGTTTAATAATATTTCACCTAGTTAAATTCAATGCTAAAATTTAGCAGGACAGT
>JBNMPQ010000204.1:0-5631 GCA_051276935.1 Oleispira sp.
CATGTACATTCATCAACATTTTTTCTTCTGCTGTCATTTTGAATTTCGCACAGTCACTCGATAAACTAAATAACCAATACCCACAGGCTAAACTCAGTTGTCCCCACAAGCGTGATAGTTCAAAAGGTGCCTGACTGGCTTGATTTAATTGACGCTGTAATAATTGAGCATCCGGTAGACAATCAATATGAGTAAATAAAGACAGTAAATTGTGCAGCAATGTTATCTCGGACATCGTTTGGGCTTGCTTGTCGTGCTGTCCATCCCAAATGCCAAGCTCTAAACTGCGTTGAAAACTGGTCAATTGAAAAGCAAAAAAAGTTTTGAAACAACCAATGACATCTTCCTCTTCATCAAAGTTCGGTATTCTTCCTGCCCAATCTTTTTTAATGTCGGAATACTGCGTTGATAAAGCGAGTAATCCATAGCCGCGTTCTGCTTTACTTATATCACTCATTAATACAGGGCACTGATCGGCAATCTGTTGTGCGACTTGAAATAATACTTCCGGCTGGCCTTGTTTCAATTCTAATTCGAGTTCTAATAAATCGATACGGTGCTCGTCCGTTGATACTTCACCTTGATCTAATACGAGCTCAATAAGCGTTTCACCTTGATGATACATCCACACTTTACGTTGAAAGTCGGTAGTAAATAACGGGGTGATCGCCTCTAACGATAACGCTGGTGATAAGTGATTATTGGCATCACCGTTTTGAATCAAACCAAGGTCTAGCTCAACCTTGGTTAACGGCCAGTCCCACTCCATACGCTGATGCAAGCCGGCCGCACTGGTACCGCGCGTTTTTAGCGTTTGAATAATACGTTCATCTAAGAGTGCGTGAGTCGCATTAACGCCTTCAACGCCACCATTTTTTAAATCAACCGTTCCTTGCTGGCGAATACGTAACGCGGCTCCCCCTTTGCTTAGCCCCATCTGAGGCGTATCAAAATAGCGATTAAGCAACTTAAGTGTTGGTTCGCTAATAAATTGGGGGCTGTTTAGGGCCTTTTCTAATAAAGGCAGCTCACGGGCATTTAAACGCAGCTTTAATTCGATTTCATGATTCATCATTGAATAATAAGACGGATTAGAGCCAGTTACCATACAGCCATGTGGATAAGCGCTATTTGTCAGCGCTTTTGCTACTCAATTGGCAGAATGCGTTATGCTTAAGCTGATTTTATGAAAGTACATTTTCACAATTAAGTATTTTGACGTCTTATTCAGCATCGAAGAGAGAGCTCTACATGTCACAACTTATTTCGCGCTTTCAACAGCTTATTGCCGCACCGAGCATTAGCTCTGCATTGCCTGAATACGATAGCAGTAATAAGGCCGTGATTGATTTGCTCGCCGAATGGCTAATACCCCTGGGTTTTAACTGCGAAATAATGCCGGTGCCAAAAGAGCGACTTGGCGAAACCGACAAATACAATTTAATTGCAACCCTTGGCAGTGGTCCTGGTGGATTAGTACTCAGTGGCCATACCGATACGGTGCCGTGTAACCCTGAACGTTGGAGCAGTGATCCTTTTAAACTGACCGAGCGGGATGGCAAACTCTATGGTTTAGGTACCTGCGATATGAAAGGTTTTTTTGCGCTGGCGATTGAAGCGATTGAAGCCATCCTGAATCAACTCGGCAACCCTAAACAGCTTGATTTGCAGCAACCGCTTATTATTCTCGCAACGGCTGACGAAGAAAGCTCAATGAGCGGTGCTCGTGCCTTGGTTGATCAGGGAAAGCCTAAAGGTCGCTATGCCATTATTGGTGAACCGACTGGGCTTAAACCGATCCGTATGCACAAAGGCATTATGATGGAGACCCTTCGCCTTACGGGAAATGCCGGCCATTCATCCGATCCGAGTTTGGGTATTAATGCGATTGATGCAATGCACGATGTAATGACTGAACTTAAAGCGTATCGCGTGCAGCTAGCGGATGAACATCATAATCAAGATTTTGAAATCGAAGTGCCGACGCTGAATTTTGGCTGCCTTCATGGCGGTGATAATCCGAATCGTATTTGTGGCAGTTGCGAATTGGCTTTTGATTTACGTGCGTTGCCCGGCATGAGCAACGAGCAGTTACGGGCTGAGATGGAAGCACGAATTAAGCCCATTGCTAGCCGCCATAATGTGCAATTTGAATTAGTGTCTTTATTCCCTGGAGTACCCTCCTTTGCCACCGATAAAAATGCTGACCTCGTTAAGCTGGCCGAGAAGTTAACCAATCACCAAGCTCATGCAGTTGCCTTTGCAACAGAGGCACCTTTTATGCAGCAGCTGGGTATGGAAACCCTCGTGCTTGGACCAGGATCAATCGATCAGGCCCACCAGCTGGATGAATTTATTTCATTAGACCAAATGCAACCGACCGTAGAACTGTTATCGCAGTTTATTAACGAGTATTGCCTAAAAAGCCGCTAATACTGACTTAACGGTCTATTATTTATATGCTTTTATGAATCTCAACTTAATGACAAAGTGGGTTTGTGCTATGTTGCTTAACCTGAATACACCTTAATATATTTGATAGATTAAAATGGATAATAGCCAGTACGTTAAATGGTTTAGACACTCATCACCCTACATCAATGCGCACAGAGGAAAAACCTTTGTACTCATGTTAGAGGGTGATGCAATTGCCGATAATAACTTTGCTCACATAGTGCAAGACATTGCTTTGCTCAATAGTCTAGGTGTGCGCTTAGTGATTGTTCATGGTGCGCGCCCACAAATAGACCAAGCACTCAATGTTCTGAATATTAAAAGCCAGTTTCATGGGGATTTACGCATTACCGATCAAGCGGCTCTGAATGCCGTGCGCGCGGCAATTGGTATTGTGAAATCTGATATTGAAGCCAGGCTTTCTGTGGGCTTACCGAATACACCGATGCACGGTGCTCGCATACGCGTGGTCAGTGGAAACTTTGTTACCGCAAAACCAAAGGGGGTCATTGACGGTGTTGATTTTCAGCATACGGGTGAAGTCCGTCGTATCGATAGAGAAGCCATTAGCCAGCAACTCGATCAAGGTAACATTGTATTATTATCCAGCTGCGGTTACTCCCCTAGCGGTGAAATGTTTAACCTAACGGCCGAAGATGTGGCAACACAAACGGCCATTTCGTTAACGGCTGAAAAGTTAATATTAATGGGTGAAGATGAAGGTTTGCCTTCCTTTGCCAATAAAACAGACACGAATGATTCTGCCGTTATTTCGCAAATAACAACCGTGGCACTTACTCAACGGTTAAACGATTTATCGGGCGAACATAAAATGCACGCACAAGCCGCTTTAACGGCCGTTAAAGCGGGCATCAATAGAGCGCATTTATTGAGTTACAAAATCGACGGAGCCTTACTACAAGAACTTTTCACTCATGAAGGCGCAGGCACACTGATTACCGCCGACGATTATGAACTGTTACGCCAAGCAAACATTGATGATGTAGGCGGAATTTTAGAACTGTTAACACCATTAGAAGAAGAAGGCGTTCTGGTTCGCCGCTCGCGTGAATTATTAGAAACTGAAATCAATCGTTTTAAAGTGATTGAACGTGACGGCATGATCATCGCTTGCGCAGCCTTGTATCCCCATTCATCTGAACTTGCAGAACTCGCGTGTGTCGCGGTTAGCAGTGAATACCGCTCAGGCCAACGAGGCGATCGTTTATTAAATGCGATTAGCGCACACGCTAAAGCAGAAGATACCCACAAGATTTTTGTGTTAACCACGCGCACGGCTCATTGGTTTATGGAAAGAGGATTCAGTGAAGCTGATATTTCAGCCCTACCCCAAGAACGGCAGTCACTGTATAATTTTCAAAGAAATTCAAAGATTTTCATTAAAGATCTGCATTAAAAAATCGATCAAAGAATTAAATCAGTAGGAATAAGTATGTTAAGCAAAAAAATGGTTTCACAATTAAACGACCAAATTAATTTAGAATTTTATTCTTCCAACCTGTATTTACAGATGAGTGCTTGGTGTGATTTTAAAGGCTTTGAAGGTGCAGCGGCATTTTTGAGAGTTCATGCCGACGAAGAAATGCAGCATATGCAACGCTTATTCACCTATGTGAATGAGACAGGCAACTTGGCATGCTTAGGTACAATTGAATCGCCACCGATTGAGTTTGATAGCCTAACGAATGTTTTTGTAGAAACTCACAAGCACGAGTGCACAATCACCAAAGCCATTAATGAACTAGCGCATACGGCGTTCAGTGAGCATGACTATTCTACGTTCAACTTCTTGCAATGGTATGTCGCTGAGCAGCACGAGGAAGAGAAAATATTCAAAAGCATTTTGGATAAAATCGAAATCATTGGCGAAGATGACCGTGGTTTGTATTTTATTGATAAAGAGCTTCAAGCAATGTCTAAAGGTACTGAACCCAGCATTGTTGAAAACTCAGGTGCTTAAATAAGGTAACGCAGTGATGCTGACTCAGTTAATAGGGGATATTAAACGCTTATTTCAGGGCTTTTTTAAACCGTCTGTAGAATCGATGCAAGAAAACCACCGTAAAAATTGGCAGCCTCAATGGAGCTCTTTTTTACAAGAAAGTGTTAGCTTCTATCGTAATTTATCAATAGAACACAAATTGTGTTTCGAACAGCGCTGCTTATTATTTTTAGCCACCACCCGTGTTGAAGGTAGCCAAGATGTGACGGTGGTTGATAACGACAGATTATTAGTCGCAGCCAGTGCTATCATTCCTGTTTGGGGGTTCCCAGATTGGCATTACTTTAATGTTAAAAGTGTTATTTTATTACCTGGCCGCTTTAACGAAAAATACCAGTATGGTTTGCCCGACTCGCGCATTAGTGGCATGGTTGGAACCGGCGTTATGTCTGAAAAAATGGTATTAAGCAAGCCCGATTTATATCGCGGGTTTGAGAATAGCCGCGATAAACAGAATGTTGGTATTCACGAGTTCGTTCATCTAGTCGACATGGCCGATGGACAATGTGATGGCTTCCCTGAGCGAGTCACTAAGTATGAGTATTGCGCCCCGTGGTTTGAATTTGTACATCATAAAATAAACCAAGTAGGTGATGGCAAAAGCAATATCAATGATTACGCCGCGACCAATAGCGCTGAGTTTTTTGCGGTATCGTCAGAATACTTTTTTGAACGCCCTAAAATGCTTCAACAAAAGCATCCTAAATTGTATGACTACCTTAGCGAATTTTATCAACAGAACTTAGCTGAATTAAACGCAGATATTGCACCTAAAAAAAATAGCCCTTGCCCTTGTGGTAGTGGCAAAAAATACAAACGCTGCTGCATGCCCCATAATTGATCGGTACACCCATCCCCATGAAATCTATTTGTGTTTTTTTAGGAGCCAACATGGGCTCAAACCCTATTTATGCGGCCGCCATTCAGCAGCTAGGAACGGCGTTAGCCCTGCGCAATATCACCTGCGTTTATGGCGGATCAAATACCGGGTTAATGAAGTTACTCGCAGACAGCGTATTGGTCGCGGGCGGAAAAGTGATTGGCGTAACGGTAAAGGCTCTGCACGATAAGGAGATCTTTCATTCCGGTCTCACCCAGCTGCACGTCACAGAGAATATGCACGAACGTAAATCCATGATGGCTCAACTTGCAGA
>JBNMPQ010000205.1:0-5629 GCA_051276935.1 Oleispira sp.
ACGCTCCACTAAAACCGTTAGGGCTTCTAGCATTCCAATAACGGCACTTTTATCATCCAAGGTGCACGACCCCAGATATGGGTATCATCCATCACACCGGCAAAGGGAGGATTAGTCCAAGTGGGTTCGGTGCCTGAAATCACGGGAACAACATCATAATGCCCAGACAATAAAACGGGAGACATGGTGGCATCTTGCCCCGGCCATTAATACAACAAAGTGAATTCATTAATCCGTATCAGTGTTAGCTGCGCATGCACCTTAGGGTAAGTATCAGCAAGCCAGTTAATAAACGACGTGAACTCTGCGTAATGTATGTCATCTGGATCTTGCTCAAAGATTGTTTTAAAAGCAATCGCTGCTGATAAATGCTGACTGATTTTTTTGCCATCCAGCTTAATTTTTTCATAGTCGGTTGTGGCAGTGCCCCCAGACGAAACAGAAAAAGTTCGAAAAAGTAACACGGCAATTAGCAGCGTAAGCCCAATAAGTAGGCTAAATATTATTTTTTTATTAGTATGAAGGTATTCTTTTGGTGATCGAATACACAATATACCTCGCACAAAATCGACTGTCTCTAAACAGGCTGAATCTTTTCAATACGCCATCGATGTTATCCAGACGACCCACAAAGCCTGGCATTTACACCTCATTTAAGCGGGTTAATAATTCGTTGTCTTGTCTGTTATACTTAATCATCAATAGCGGCATCAACGGATCATCATGAAAACGTCGACACTAGAGATTTTGCTACCCTTTTTGAAGTGGTCAAAGGGATACAAAAAAAGGACTTTTTTCGACGACAGTATCGCTGCTCTTGTGATTAGCATGATGTTAATTCCGCAATCACTCGCGTATGCCATGCTGGCAGGTTTGCCGCCCCAAGCAGGTCTCTATGCCAGTTTATTACCCTTAATTGCTTATGCAATTTTTGGTTCCAGTGGTCCACTTTCGGTGGGGCCTTTTGCGATTACGTCGATCATGACGGCCACCGCGCTGGCCACTTTGTTTGCTCAAAATAATTACAGTATAGAACAAATGCTCATCGCGGCTTCTATTTTGGCACTGCTCAGTGGATTTTGTTTACTCACATTCGGACTTTTTCGTTTTGGCTTTCTCACCAACTTTATTAGCTTCCCTGTGATCACCGGATTTATTTCTGCCTCAGCGATTATTATTGCTTCCAGTCAATTTGGCAGTATTTTGGGGTTAACACTGCATAGCGATCATTTTTTTCAAACCCTCGAAAAGATTATTCAACAATATGATCAGATTCATTTAATCACACTCTTTTTATCTGGTTGTCTTGTTCTATTTTTATACTGGGTTCCAAAGTTATTACGCCGCTTTTTTTATAAATTCAGCCAGTATGAATTATTAGCGGATAGCCTAAGTAAAATAACCCCCGTATTAGCGATGATTTTGTCTTCAATTACAGTATATACTTTTGATTTAACAGATTATGGCATTCAAGTCGTCGGGGACATTCCAGCAGGTTTGCCCCACTTTTCCATACCCGATTGGCAGACTTTAGAGCTGGAACAGAAAGATTGGAAAGGCTTATTAAACTCCGCTATTTTAATTAGCATTATTGGGTTTATTAGTTCGCTGTCGGCGGCACAAACGTTTGCTGCAAAACAAAGACAACGTATTAACCCCAATCAAGAAGCCATCGCTTTGGGAATCGCTAATCTATCCGCAGGCTGCAGCTCTGCTTTTCCTGTTTCAGCCAGTTTATCTCGATCGGCAGTCAGCTTTAATGCCGGAGCCAAAACTCCGGCAGCCAGTGCTTTAACCGCGATCAGTATCTTCCTTTTTTGTGTGTTTCTAACCCCTTACTTGTACTATTTACCCATAGTGACATTGGCCGCGATGATCTTGCTCGCCGTGATTTCATTATTTGACTTAGCGGCCATTAAACGAACGCTGGCCTACAGCTTGAAAGATTTTTCTGCCTTGATTATTACGTTCACTCTCACGTTAACTCAGGGTCTTGAGTGGGGTTTAATTGCAGGTATTGTTGTCTCTATTGCGCTGCACCTTTATCGTTCTAGCTCTCCTCATGTGGCCCTATTAGGACAAGTGCCTAATACTGAACATTTTCGAAATATAGAGCGCCATAACGTCATCACTGACGAGACAATTTTATCGGTGCGCATTGATGCCAGTTTGTATTTCGCCAACGCCCGATTTTTAGCGGACAAAATCAATCAATTGGTGGCGCAATCACCCAACGCGAAGCACTTAATTTTAAACTGTTCAGCCATTAATGATATTGATGCGAGTGCCGTAGAGAGTTTACTGGCTGTGAATTTGTATTTAAAAGAAGCGAAGATTAACTTTCATTTATCAGAAGTGAAAGGCCCAGTCATGGATCGTTTAATGCGCAGTGAATTTATTAACACATTAACAGGCACTATTTACTTAAGTCATCAGCAAGCGTGGTCTGATTTAGTAATTAAACAAGAATAAAAATGAGAAGAAAGAAGAGGAATAACCACAGAAAGGTTTCTGTGGTTATTGACGTTAAATTTTTCCCTGAATTTCCAAAGCTCGTTGATACAAGGCTTTTTTATTCTCGCCCGTCAAATCGGAGATAACCGACGCGGCTTTTTTCGGGGGCAGCTCTTTTAGCAATAATTTAAACAGCTTTTCACTGTCTACCGCACTGGCAGGATCTGGATCTGAGTTACCCGTAATCATCACCACAAACTCACCTTTTTGCTGCTGATGGTCTGCGCTAATTTCTTCAGTAATCTCGGTAAGACTGCCCGAATAATACGTCTCAAATGTTTTGGTCAGTTCGCGGGCGACACTGGCTTTTCTATCAGTGCCGAACACGTCAGCCATGACTTTTAACGTATCAAGAATTCGGTGTTTTGATTCGTAAAATACCATGGTGCGGGTTTCTTGCACCAAGGTTTCTAAACGTTCACGTTTGGCGCCACTTTTATGAGCAAGAAAACCTTCAAACGTAAAACGGTCGGTCGGTAAGCCCGCACCACTTAATGCAGTAATGATTGCGCTAACACCCGGAACGGGCTGCACGTTCATTCCTCGTTCACGCAAGCCAGAGACAAGCGGATAACCAGGGTCAGAAATCAGAGGTGTTCCTGCATCAGAAACGAGTGCTATTGACTGGCCTTTTTCTAGGCAGCTAGCAATCCAGTCAATTTTATCTCTTTCATTGTGATCGTGTACCGCGACAAGTCTATTTTGAATACCAAGATGATGCAGTAATTTGCCCGTGTGTCTGGTATCCTCGCAGGCAATCATATCGACTTCCGCAAGCGTGTTTTTAGCACGTTCGGTAATGTCGTTTAAATTTCCTATTGGCGTGGCCACTACGTAGAGAGTGCCCGTCTGTTGTTCAGACTGTGGATGCATATTGAGGATGAACTCTAAAAAATTGTTGATCGCTTTAGTACTTGTGAGCTTAGCGGGTTGTGCTCAAAAGCCTAGTCGCGAAATAATAACTGAAGACGGCCCAGTTAACGTTGTGCCAGCATCAACCTTGCTTGAACAAGCTCAACGAGCCATCGATGCGGGAGAGTTTCGCAATGCTGACCCGTTATTGCAACAATTAAACTTCTCCGCGCGTACCCCAGCAGAAACGCTGCAGTATAATTTGCTAGCGCTTCAATACGCTATCGGCCGCAAACATATTGATCAATCTCAGCAAGTATTAAACCGCATTGATCGTACTCAACTGAACAATAGCAGCAGTAAAGACCAAATTCGCTATGGCTTGTTGAAAGCTCAGTTTCATGAGCTAAGTGGCAATAATCTTACTGCGGCTCGTGAACGAGATTTCATTTCACCCATTCTCGACGGTGATATCAAAGAGGAAAATCACCAGAAAATCTGGCAAAATCTTATCAACATTTCTTTAGAAAGCCTTTTGAAGTGGGCTGAAACAGCTCCTAATACTCAATTTTCCGATTGGCTACAATTAGCCGCCATTGCTAAAGATACAACCTATACGTTATCAGGGCACATTGCTGCTGTTAATGATTGGCGCTTGGCCCATCCCACACACCCTGCTGCTATTAAATTGCCTGGTGGCCTCTCATTGCTAGCAGAAATGGCTCAACAGCAACCGAAACATGTGGCTTTATTTTTACCGTTAACAGGCAATTTAGCCAGCAGTGGCAAGGCAGTCCGAGAAGGTTTTATGGCGGCTTATTATCAAACCTTGCAGCGTGGATATGACGTACCGACCATTAGTATTATTGATACAGAAGCCTCTGGTAATATTGAGCTCGCATACGGTGACGCTATCGCATTGGAAGCTGAATGGGTAATTGGGCCGCTAGACAAAAAGCGAGTAAACCAATTAGCGAAGCTTGAAAGTGTTCCGCTGCCCACCCTTGCTCTTAATTACTCTGATCAAATAACCGTTGGAGAACAACCAGATGACTTTTATCAGTTTGGCTTGGCTGCTGAAGATGAGGCACGTCTAATTGCCGAGCGAGCGTTTCAGATAGGATATCGCCGAGTATTGGCCCTGTCACCCGACAATGATTGGGGTAAGCGTATTTATGCAGCCTTTGAACAACGCTGGTTAGATTTAGGCGGTGCGGTCGCTGAGCAACGTTTTTATAAGCAAAAGAAAGATTACAACCCAGAGATTAAAGCGCTGTTAAATGTGGATGATAGCCAGCAGCGCTATAAAACCATTCGTCGTTTAATGCGCGAATCTGTTGAATTTGAACCCCGCCGCCGCCAAGATGCTGACTGGGTGTTTTTAGTTGCACTGCCCAAGCAAGGTCGACAAATTCGTCCCATGTTTGATTTTAACTTCGCGGGTGATTTGCCTGTTTTTTCAACGTCACAGATTTTTTCAGGTAAGCAAAATCGTAAAAAAGATAATGATTTGAATGGTATTCAATTTACGGATTTGCCGTGGTTATTAGAAAATTCCGAACTTAAGACAGACGTTGAAAAGAACCAGAAACGCGCAAAAGGCAATTATGCTCGATTGTACGCAATGGGCGTTGATGCCTTTCGTTTATATCCAAGACTGAAGCAGTTGGCCGCATTACCGCACAGTAAAATATTTGGTGTTACCGGTGATTTATCGATCGATAGTCAAGGTAAAATACATCGTGAAATGCCCTTTGCTGTATTCAAACGAGGCCGTCCAGTTGCGTTGAATTTGGATCGAAAATAATTTAATTAACAATCACTCGGCAAGGATTGCTATGAGGTTTAGTGACGAAGACAAAAGAACCGATAAACGTGTAAAAGGTGATGAGAAAGAACGTTTAGCGGAAGCGTATTTAGCCGCGAGAGGTTTTATGCTTATAGAACGTAATTTTCTCTGCAAAAGTGGAGAGATTGATCTCATCATGAAAGACCAAGACTATTGGGTGTTTATTGAAGTGCGTTATCGCAAAAACCAAGAGTTTGGTGGAGCACTCGCCAGTATTACGGCCGGCAAGCAAAAAAAGCTTCGCCGAGCTGCTGAATATTATTTACTGCAACATTTTGGCAATACACCCCCGCCCTGCCGCTTTGATGTGGTCGGTATTGAGGGCCAAGATGAGATAATGTGGGTTAAAAATGCTTTTTAGTGAGAAACCTTCTCAAAGTTCTTTCCGCTGGCATTAGATTTTCGTATGATGAT
>JBNMPQ010000206.1:0-5617 GCA_051276935.1 Oleispira sp.
TGCTATCACCTTTGATACTTGGGTGATTGTTCCAAAGATTTTCAAACGTGATCATCAACAAATCCTTTTGATTGATTTTTTCTTTAAACGTGGAGGGGTTGATTATCGAATTTGTCTTCGATACTGCTATATTGATACCGAATTTACTAGAATAGGCTCTATTTTATACGAATATAAGCCTATTAAATTGTGAGTAATTAAACAATATGGGCAAAGCTAGGTGCGCTTTTAGTGCGCTAAAAAATCGTTAGTATTTCTTATCCTATTGATATTAAAGAGATTATTCTTCATATAGTGTGCTATCCATCATCGGTGCGGTCGTGAAACGACGGTCAATCCTATTTTGGGTATTGGCGATAGATGCAGCTGTTGAAGAGGTGTTTTCTGATGTCATTATACGCTTTTTCGAGTATCTAAATTATGGTTTGCATTATCTCATAATGTAATGATGTCCGCATTAAGCGGGCAGGAAAGATAGCTTAGGCTGAACCTTATAATTAGTGGCTTTCCGTTGCTGTTATAAGTTGTTCTTATAAAATACCGGCCTCAATAATCAAGCAAGATAATAGAATCTTCTGCATTAACAAATTATTGATGTATAGATCATTCAGCTGATAACAAGTAACGAGTGTTCAAGTTTCTTATTTACTCAATATGCGATATTGCAATATTAGGTCAACTATTTCGTGGTCACTGGCGGTTGATGATAAGGAATCATCTAACGAAGATCTTTGTGGTAAGTAAATATTGAACTTGTTTCGCAATAATTCTAGAACGTCATTATCAGTATTTGGATCAAACTCTTTATTCGTATATTTACAAATTTTTTGGTAAATACTTTCTTTACTCTGCATCTAACGCCACCTTTATTACGTTTATTTTGTGTTGTACTTATATAAGATATTTTCAATTTATCACACACTATTATAGTCATCTAAAAGATTACCAACAAATCGTTGATTAAAATGAGACTTTAAAAATGCTGGAACTTCAAGAACGAACGATTAAATTCGCCAATAGACTAGTTTATTTTTTTTGCGCCATACTTCCCAGCAGTATCATTCGCAATTGAGTAATTAATCGTTGTTGAATCAATATCAGTTCTTCAGGTTGTTTATCAATCGCCTCGATACTGGCAACAAGAACTTGATTTACCATAACTTCGGCTGCAAGTGGAATATTTGTCAAACGAGTATCGCTGCTTAAGTCTTCATGGAGCTCATCAATAAAAAATTGTTTTTCTTTTTGCAATGCTTCACGAAATATTTTAGGTCCGCCCGTAAGGCCGCTTGTCAACAATCGAAACAGTTGTGGGTTTCGTTGGCTAAATTCAAGTTGAGTAATTACGGATGTTTCGATAACACTGCCATTAACTTTAATTCGCTGTCGTGCTTTTCGCATAAGTTGTCGCAAGGTTTGAGCAACCTTATCAACCAATACGAGCCCGAGCTCTTCCATATCTTTAAAATGTCGATAAAAAGTAGCCGGTGCTATTTCAGCCTCACGTGTTACTTCTCTAAGGCTAAGGGCAGGAAAGCCTCTTTCTTCACTAAGTTTTAACGCCGCGTGAATGATTGACTGGCGTGTTTTTTCTTTTTGTTCTGACCGAATGCTCATGTGAATTCTAATAATGTATCACTATAAAGATACACACTATAACAGGCATAAGGATTTTGAGTTGAGAAAAAGAAAGGTATTAAAGGTTTATTCTTATATTTTTTTTATTTTGCCCTCGACTGGTGCGCAGTAATAAATAACTCGCACCCCAATAACGCAGTGAATGAGCCCATTGGCCAGTTTATGGGTCAATTTAGAGCGTTTCTGCACATTTTTTGCGCACACATCGTGTCTGTAGGTGGATTTTAAAAGTTGGCATCATGGTTGCAAAGACTAGGTAAAATACGCCTTGTCATGATTTTAAATCCTTTTACAGTAGGATTATCAAGGAACAAGATGCGACTAGACAACCTAGGATTAGAGAGAACGCTATGAATAAGACCCGTATAATCGTTGTTGGTAATGGCATGGTAGGCCATAACTTTATTGATGCTATAGCGACCTCAGAAGTAGCAGGTCTTTACGACATCATTACTTTTTCTGAAGAACCACGTTTAGCCTACGACCGAGTTCAACTTAGTAAATATTTCTCAGGTTCAACAGCAGAAGATCTTGCATTAACAACGGAAAGTTATTATCAAGATAAAGGCATCAATTATATTCTTAACGACAAAGTTGTTGAAATTAATAGCGAAGAGAAATTTGTTGTTACTGCTAATGGCCGCAAAGAATTTTATGACAAGTTGGTCTTAGCAACGGGGTCTTATCCTTTTGTTCCGCCTATTCCAGGAAAAGATCAAGATCATTGTTTGGTTTATCGAACGATTGAAGACTTAGAAGCAATTGCTGCCTCTGCAGCAGCTAGTAAAGTGGGTGTTGTTGTCGGTGGAGGGCTGTTAGGGCTCGAGGCTGCTAATGCCGTTAAGGAAGCTGGCGTGAAAACTCACGTAGTTGAATTCGCTCCACAGTTAATGGCCGTCCAGCTAGATCCGGCTGGAGGTGCTTTATTACGCACTAAAATTGAAGAGTTAGGCGTAGAGGTTCATACAGGTAAAAATACGACCGAAATCGTGGCCGGTGAGACCAGTCGCTATCGCATGAACTTTGCTGATGGAACATTTTTAGAAACAGACATGATCTTGTTCTCTGCGGGTATTCGCCCACAAGACGAGTTGGCTCGTCAGTTCGACTTACAAATTGGTGAGCGTGGCGGTATTCAAATTAACGATAACTGCCAAACATCTAATGAAGATATTTATGCCATCGGTGAGTGTGCGCTTTGGGGCGGTATGATTTATGGCTTAGTCGCGCCGGGTTATAACATGGCGAAAGTAGCTTTCGATCATATAAAATCGGCGTCAGGCAACGGTAAGGGGCTGGCGTTTAAGGGTGCTGACATGAGCACTAAGCTTAAATTGCTAGGAGTCGATGTTGCTTCTATTGGTGATGCTCAGGGAAGAACGCCAGGTTGTTTAAGCTACGTTTTCCAAGATGATATTAATCAGGTTTATAAGCGTTTAATCGTATCGGCTGATGGTAAAAAATTATTAGGCGCGGTACTGGTTGGCGAAGCTGATGCTTACAGTAATCTATTGCAAGTTAAATTAAACGACATGGATTTACCCAAAAATCCAGAAGGTTTAATTCTTCCAAATCTAGAGGGTGCAGCCAGTGTTGGTTTAGGTGTTGATGCATTACCAGAAGCGGCAACGATTTGTTCGTGTTTTGATGTGTCAAAAGGCCAAATTTCAGCCGCGGTTCAAGGTGGCTGTTGCACCATGGGTGACATTAAAGAGTCAACTAAGGCGAGTACCGGTTGTGGTGGTTGTGCTGCATTAACTAAACAGGTTATGGACGCAGAACTTTTATCGCTAGGCGTTGAAGTGAATAATGACCTATGTGAGCACTTTGCTTACACCCGTTCTGAGCTAGCGGACATTGTTCGTATTAAAGGGATTAAAAATTTCCAGACGCTTTTATCAAGCCATGGTAAAGGTCATGGTTGCGAAATTTGTAAACCAACCGTTGGTAGTATTCTCGCGTCTTTTAGCAACGAATATATTCTGAAAGACGATCATATCGGTTTACAAGATACTAACGATATCTACTTGGGCAACATGCAAAAAGATGGGACGTATTCAATTGTTCCTCGTATTGCCGCAGGTGAGATTACTCCTGACAAACTAATTATATTGGGTCAGGTTGCTAAAGATTACGACCTCTATACAAAAATTACCGGTGGTCAGCGAATTGATTTATTTGGCGCACAATTACACGAATTACCTGCCATTTGGAAAGTTTTAGTAGACGCTGGTTTCGAAACAGGTCATGCATATGGCAAGTCACTTCGGACGGTTAAATCCTGTGTCGGTAGCACTTGGTGTCGTTACGGCGTTCTTGATTCCATGTCGATGGCACTGGCTCTTGAGGACCGCTACAAAGGTCTTCGATCGCCTCATAAAATCAAATTTGGTGTGTCGGGTTGTACCCGTGAATGTGCCGAAGCGCAGAGTAAAGACATTGGTGTAATTGCAACGGAAGGCGGTTGGAATCTGTATGTGTGTGGTAATGGTGGAATGCGTCCGCGTCACGCGGAGTTATTTGCCACGGATCTAGATGATGAAGCGTTGATGCGTTATATCGATCGCGTACTCATGTTCTACATTCGCACCGCTGATCGTTTACAGCGTACTTCGGTATGGATGGAGAATTTAGAAGGAGGTTTGGATTATCTCCGTGAAGTTGTCATAGACGATAAGTTGAATATTGGTGCTGATCTTGATAACGAAATGACGACTGTTGTCGGTACGTATCAGTGCGAGTGGAAAACGACTATTGAAAGTCCTGAAAAACTAAAACGTTTCCAGCACTTTATTAACAGTGATGAGCAAGATAGCGAATTATCATTCGTGCGTGAGCGCGGTCAGCTTCGCCCAGCAACAGAAGTCGAGCGCATTGAATTGGTTTCACTTGATTCAACAACAACTTCTAGATAACCGCTATCTGAACGTAAGAAAGGAATATTATTATGACAACTGACACGTTAAATACCCCGCAGTGGATTACTGTTTGTAACGAATCCGATTTGACTGCTGATACTGGGGTATGTGCAATACACAACGGTGAACAGGTAGCGATTTTTAAACCCGCATTGGCCACCGAATTATTTGCGGTTTCAAACTTTGATCCCTTCGGCAAAGCAAATGTGATCTCTCGGGGCATTACTGGTTCAGTAGGAGACAGTTTAGTGGTTGCTTCACCTCTATATAAACAGCACTTTAATCTGCGAACAGGTGAGTGCTTGGAAGATAACTCTAAAGCATTAAAAACGTATCAAATACGGGTTGATGCTGGCCAAGTACAATTGCTTGTATAACAGTTTTTATATTTTAGATGTTTACTAGTTGAAAAATCCGCTCGTTATTTAATTTAACTAATGGGCGGTAATCTTTAAAAATTATTGAGAAATTTTATGTCGACTGAAAAGTTCAATCTATTCAACTTCACGGGCAAGATGAAAACCTTGCACATGAGTTGGATCGCTTTTTTTATTACCTTCTTCGTCTGGTTCAATCACGCGCCGCTACTAATGGCCATTGCTAATAGCTTGGGCTTAGATTCGTCACAAATTAAAACATTATTGATTTTGAACGTAGCGTTAACCATCCCTGCACGGGTAATAATTGGTATGTTAACGGACCGTTATGGTCCTCGAATTGTTTATTCTGCCTTGCTGGTTATCTGTTCTATACCTTGTTTTATGTTTGCATTGGCTGATAATTTTGCACAAGCAGCAATTGCTCGCTTTATGTTGGGCTTTATTGGGGCGGGTTTTGTTATTGGGATTCGTTTAGTCAGTGAATGGTTTCCAGCAAAAGAATTAGGTACTGCAGAAGGGATTTATGGCGGTTGGGGTAACTTTGGTTCTGCGGCTGCAGCTTTTACACTGCCTGTTATTGCATTAGCATTTGGGGGTGATGATGGTTGGAGATATGCGGTGGGTATTACGGGTGCAATAAGCTTTGTATTTGGTTTTATTTTTTATAAAAATGTTACGGAT
>JBNMPQ010000207.1:0-5593 GCA_051276935.1 Oleispira sp.
ATGGTAATGGTTGCTCATAATTGCATAAGCGGCAATATCAATCGCGAAGACTGTCGGTAGTTGCAGTAACCTCTCTTCAAGCCAAGTACGGCGATGCTCATAATTATAGCCGGTAACAGAATCTACACCACACAAATACGCTCTTCGAACACAACGAGCAACACAATGATAATAAGGTGTACTTTCAATGGATATGAGTGTTTTTCTAGGCTTGGGCATCACGATCACCGAGTTAAATAATGGAGCCAAATGATGTGGCTAAATTTAACCTTAGATCATGATTAAAGCTTTTCAATTAACCTAGCCACCGTGCTTAAAAACTCAGATAGATGTCTTAGTTTAGAAGCCGTTTAAGTTGGGTGTCCTAGTAAAGAATCGGTGTCCTAGTAAAGAATCTTATGGGGGTATGATGGCTGTCCTTATAAGAGGAGGGGTTAGAATATGTCTATAAAGGGGTATAGGGTTAAGGCTAGGATTGCGGTTAGTCCTATTAGCGTGAGTACGAATTGGTTGGGGTCTTGTTTTAGTTTTACGTATAGGCCTTCTGCGACGCTAAGGCCTTGTATTTTGGCTCTATCTTCTTGAGCGTTTTCGTATCGGGCTTGTTGATATTCGTTTAGTTTTTCTTTTGCGGTGTCTAGTTGGCTGTCGTTGCTTAGCCAGATTGCGGCTAGGCCGATTCCCCAGCGGCCGATTTCTGTTTCGTAGACGGCGAATTCATGGGTTTCACACAATTCTCGTACGTCTTGTATTTCATCTTCTGGCACGCCGTGCATGTTAAACAGTAATTTAGTCATAGTTATTACACATATTTTATATCGTTTTAAATGAGTTTCAGCTGTATTGAATTAATATTGTTTCAGTGTTGCTTCAGTGTTGTTTAAACGTTCATAACCGCATGTCATGCAGGTTAATTCCTAGTGGTAAGTCGGTTACTAGTCTTGCAAGTTTTCGAGTGAGTAACGCGTTTCGCCATTGTGTTTCTAATGCTTCTTTTAGTTTGGGTTTTAATGTTAAACCCGGCAGTTCGATTAATAAGGTATCTAGGTCTTGATGCTGGGTTAGTAAGTCGGTAGCGGTTTTTATTCCGATGCCTTTTATTCCTGGCAGGTGATTGGTGGTATCACCGGTTAAGGCCAGTAGGTCGACTAACTGCCCTGCTTCTACTCCGTATCGTGCGCGTACTTCTTCTTCGTTAAACAATTGCCGATCGAAGTGGTTGAGTATTTGTATGCGCTGATCGACGAGTTGAAAGAAGCCTTTGTCAGTGGAAATAATGGTGCTTGGCAATCCATTGTACGCTGACTTTACGGCAAGGCTGGCGATGACATCGTCAGCTTCCCAGTGTTGAAATTCAAAACAATAAAATCCTGCGGTTTTAAAGCCTTTTTTAAATTGCTCTAGGGCTTTGTCCAGTGCTTCTGGCATTGGCCCGCGACCCAATTTGTAATCAGGCCAAACGGCATGACGCCAAGTGGGTTCTTTGCGTTCAAAAATAATAGCGCAATGTGTTGCGTCGAGGCGCTTGGCATTATCGGCGATGGTATTAATGCAGCGGTTCATGCACGCTTCTTCTTTATTGTCATGATCTGGCATCGCCGCGTACATGCGGCGAATCAGGTTCATGGCATCAATGATCAGTAGGTGCATTGTCTTTCTGTGCCTGCCAAAGTTGGTAGTAATGCCCTTCTTGGGCGAGTAATTCTGCGTGCTTGCCTTGCTCTACCACAATGCCATCATCGAGCACGACAATGTTGTCTGCATCGATAATCGTTGAGAGGCGGTGTGCAATAATCAGACTGGTATGCCCTGCCGATACTTCTCGAATGGCTTGGTTGATGTTTTTTTCGGTGCGTGAATCTAGCGATGAAGTTGCTTCGTCGAATACCATAATAGCGGGACGTTTAAGTAACATGCGCGCAATGGCGAGTCGTTGCTTTTCGCCACCGGATAATTTTAGTCCGCGTTCACCGACGACCGTTTCTAGGCCATCAGGGCATTGGCTAATAAAATAGTCAAGTTGTGACATGGTGATCACCCGGGCGAGTTCTTCATCAGTGGCACTGGGTGAAGCGTATAGAACATTGTTTTTAAGCGTATCGTTAAAAAGAACCGTATCTTGCGGGACTACGCCAATATGTTCGCGCAAGCTAGCGAGTGAATATTGATAGATGGATTCGTTGTTGATTAAAATATCGCCCGCTGTTTTATCGTAGAAGCGAAACAGTAATTTTGTGAGTGTCGATTTACCTGCGCCACTGCTGCCGACAATTGCGACGCGTTCGCCCGCGTTGATGGTGAAGCTTAAGCTTTTTAGAATAGGACGTTCAGGCTGGTAGCTGAATTCTAGATTTTTAAATTCTATGTTGGCATTTTTACTGACAAGAGTCTGTTCGCCGGTGTCTTTTACGCTGGATTCTTGTTTTAGCAATCCTAGCATTTGTTCAATACTGGCCAATGATGCTTTTACTTCGCGATATACGAATCCTAAGAAACTTAATGGCAAAAACAACTGGAACATAAAGGCATTCATTAGGGTAAAGTCCCCGAGTGTCATGGTACCTTGCAGTACGTAGTACGCTGATAAACACAGCATGAGTGTCATCGCGACACTGATGATGATGGCCTGGCCTGAGTTAAGCGCAAATAAAGTTAGGCGATTTTTGCGTCTTGCTTGTTCCCAGCGCCACAGTGAGTCGTCGTAGTCTGTTGCTTCGCGTTCTTCCGCAGAGAAATATTTTACGGTTTCGTAATTTAATAAGCTGTCTAGCGCACGGGCGTGAGTTTTAGAGTCCATTTTATTGGCTTCGCGTACATACATAGTTCGCCATTCGGTAATGCGCGCGGTATATATCACGTAAGCGACGACGGCAACGAGGGTTATTAATGCAAACCAAAAAGGGTAGTTATAAAGCAGTAAACCGATGACAAGACATAGTTCGAATATGGTGGGTAATATATTAAAAATAACGAAGCGCATTAAGAAGCTAATGCCGTTTGTGCCACGCTCAATGTCTCTTTGCAGTGCGCCAGTCTGACGGGATAAATGAAAGTCTAAACTCAGTAGGTGTAAATGACGAAATACTTTTAAGGCCATGCGGCGCATTGCGCGTTCGGTTACCCGGCCAAACAAAACATCTCGTATTTCGCCCAGCAATACATTTAATAATCGAGCCGACCCGTACGCAAGCAACAAACCCAGCGGGAACCACATCCATATTTGTTCTGTTGATAGGGTTTCATCTCCTGAGGCAGATAAACCATCGACTAAGTACTTAAGTAAAAAAGGAATGCACACGCTTGCAAGCTTTGCCCCCACTAAGCATAACGCGGCAAAGATCACGCGACCTTTGTATTCCATTAAGTAAGGCCACAGGGTTTTTAACCACTCGGTATTTTTTAAACTAACTTCTGGAGCATCGCTCCATTGTGAAGATCTCATGACAGGCCTTGTTCTTGCTGTGACTGTAACGCCAGCTTGGTTACACTGTGAAGATGAAAGACAAACTTTACCATAGCAAACGTTATTTGCCTGAGTTAATCGAGCTGGAACAGTTAATTGCGTTAGGCAAGGAACATATACGTCCGGCGATTATCGGCCAAATTGAACATAAAAGCATCAAGCTGCCATTTTATCGGCTTGAGCTTGGGTCTAATGAACCTGTCGCACCAACGTTAATATTGGTGGGCGGCATTCATGGCATTGAGCGTATCGGCAGTCAGGTTATTTTAGCTTTTTTACGGACGCTGATTAAACGCTTGGCTTGGGACCCGTCTATGCATGAGCAATTGCAACAGGTTCGGTTAGTGATTTATCCCATTGTTAACCCTGTCGGCATGTGGGACAACCAGCGCTGTAATGGCAACGGGGTCGATCTGATGCGGAATGCTCCGATTGATGCTGATCAGAATCCGGCGTTTATGGTGGGTGGCCATAGAATAAGTCGTCACCTGCCTTGGTACCGAGGGAAAAAGAACAGCCCCATGGAAATGGAAGCTCAGTTATTGATTAATGACGTTGCGCATACGTTAAAAGGTCAGCAGCATTGCATTAGTCTTGATTGTCATTCTGGCTTTGGTAGCCGCGACCGTATTTGGTTTCCGTACGCCCGCTCGAAAGAACCTTGGCCGAACATTGCCAACGCGTTGGCTTTAACGAAGTTATTTGAATCGACTTACAATCATCACGAATTTTATTTGTTTGAACCTCAGTCAAATAGCTATACGACGCACGGGGATCTTTGGGATTATATGTTTGATGATTTTAATCACTCTAATCCGTCTGGGCAGTATATTCCTCTTACATTAGAGATGGGGTCTTGGCTTTGGGTAAAGAAAAACCCTAGACATCTGTTTAATTACTCATCACTTTTCAACCCTGTTTTACCTCATCGCCATGCGAGAATTATGCGCCGACATTTGACTCTTTTTGAATTTTTGTTGTCTGCAGTAAGGGCAATGCCAAATTGGCAGTGCTCAGAAGCCGACTTTAATCCTCTTTACCATGCAGCCCTTGATCGCTGGTATCAAAATGATGGTTAAAGTAGCCGCGAGCGGTTATTATGGCGGTGTTTTATTGGTTTATTATTTAATTTTTTAGGTTGTATTTATGCGTTTCAGTGTGACATCCAGTACTTTATTAGCTCTTTTGCTTGCCGTATCAAACGTTAGCCAAGCAGATATTCAATTAAATGCTGGCCTTGCTTCAGAATTTATTCGCAACGGTATAAAGCAAAGTAATGCAAAACCTGTACTGCAACTCGATGCCATCTATACATCACAACTTGGATTTTATGGTGGTGCTTGGATGTCGGGTATTGAACGAGGCGCTCCTGATAGCACACGATTCGAAATTGATGGCTTTGCCGGTTGGTACATTCCTTTTACGTCTTACCTAGCCCTTGATTTGGGTTACACCCGCGCTACGTTTGTTGGCGATGCTGAAACCACTAAGCAGGCTTATGGCGAAGGGTTTCTTAACGTGTTGTTGAATGATGCAACGACGCTGGGTTATCGTTTGTCAGATGATTACATGGGTTCGGGAGAAGCATTACAAACACTTGAACTTGCTCATACTGTTAATGCTGGCGAGTTTGGTTTCGAGATCTCAACCCGTCAATATCGTTATTTAAAAGTTACCGATGATGTTAATTGGGGGGGTAAAGGCCGTGATAATTATTTCCATTTTCGTCTTGGTGTTGCTCGCAACTATTTCGAACATAACATGGGTCTGGCCCTTGAGAAAACAAACCTGTCTAGCGAGTTTGATGGCAGCACTCAGATTGTTTTCACTTACAGCCGTAACTTTTCTTTTTAATGTTCGATGAATAATCAAGTGATAGTTCAGGGCACGGATTCTCACTATTACTTTTTTATTCGTGGTTTGATTCGCAGTCAATTTCACTGGCACCAATTCCCTGCTTATTTTGATCGCATGGTTCAGCAGCAATCTCTCAACAGCACCTCTGTCTACTTTGATATTCCTGGTAATGGCGATCGCTTTCAAGAAACGACGCCTTTTTCTATTGCCGAGATAGCCGATGATATCAATAAACAAATACTCAACTATTTAACGGCTCATCATATTGACCCT
>JBNMPQ010000208.1:0-5562 GCA_051276935.1 Oleispira sp.
TATGGCCAATTCAATTTTCAACGCTTTAACGCTCATTATGGTGAGCAGCTTGGTGATTTTGGTTATCTGATTGAAGGGCTAAACGTTTCTACGGATGGCTTTAAAGAAATCGATGGCCAGTCTAAGGCGGGTACAGGTTTTGAGCGTAATGATGTGAATTTGAAAACCAGCTGGCAGTCCAATGGGAAAGTGAGTCAGTTATTTCAACTAAAGCTAGGGTATACCGATGAAAAATCCGATGAAACTTATCTCGGTTTAACCCGCGATGATCTTGATGATAAATTAAATCGTCGCTACGCTTCTAGTCAGCTGGATAATATGGAGTGGGATCATGAGCAAGTCCAGCTAAGTCATACTTTAGAATTTGATAGTGGCTTGGCTGTTCATTCCGATGTGTATTACAACACCTACCAGAGAGACTGGTTTAAGTTAAATGCATTTAATACTGATACCACGAGCATTCAAAATGTATTGAAAAATCCTGACCAAGGAAGTAATCCCGATTTTTATAAAGTATTAACCGGTGAGCGCAGTTCAGGTACTGAAGCAGAGCAGTTAAAAATTGGTAATAACGGGCGTGAATATATTTCTCAAGGTATTCAAACTCGCGGTAACTACACATTAGAGCTTTCAGGTTTAGAGCACTCTTTTGAAGTAGGTTTACGTTATCACGAAGATCAGGTTGTACGTCATCATAGCGAGCAGCTTTATGATATGCAACAAGGAGGCACTCTAGTGGCTCAGGGTGATATCTATTCAACCAAGCGTAATAAAAGTGAGGCCAAGGCGCTAGCCCTATATGTCAAAGATGAAATTCGCATAAATGAAACAACGCTAACTTTAGGTGTGCGCAGCGAGCAGATTAGTGGCGCTGAAACTACGTATAATAATGAAACTAGCAGCTTTGAAAGTAAAACGAAATCTAATGAAGCGGTTATCTTGCCAGGTATCGGTATTTACACTCAGCTGAATCCAAACGTGGGCTTATTGGCGGGTGCTCATAAGGGCTTTTCGGTAACACCTCCAGGGCAAGAAGGAGATGTAGAATCAGAGCAAAGCATTAATTACGAACTGGGAATGCGTTTAGATGCTTCTGCTGCTGAATATGGTCGCGGTGAAATCATTGGTTTCTTAAATGATTACAGTCAATTAACAGGAACCTGTAGCTTTAGTGGGGGTTGTGATAACTCAGCTATTGATAGCCAGACTGCAGCCGGTGCTGCGCTAGTTTATGGTTTAGAAGCGGGTTGGCAGCTAGTGCCAGAGGTGGAAGGATTCTTGTTGCCTGCTAGTATCAGCTATACCTTTACTCAGGCAGAATTTGCTAATGATTTTTATGACCAAAATGGCGTATTTGGAAATGCAGATAATAATATTGTGCAAGGTGATGAGCTAGCGTATGTGCCTGCGCACCGCTTAAATTTGCAGTTAGGCATTCAGCAGAATGCTTGGATGGCTAATGTATCTGCCTTATACCAAAGTGAAATGCGAGATACTCCAGGGCAAGGTTCTATTGTTAGTAATGAAGTCATCGATGCTTATGTTGTGGTTGACTTGTCCGCTAGCTATCGAGTATTACCTGAATTTCAGGTCTATGGCACTATTGATAACGTAATGGGTGCCGATTACGTAGCCGCTTCTCAACCTTATGGTTATCGTCCAGGTAAGCCACAATCGGTTAATCTAGGAATAAAATATGAGTTCTGATTGATCTCTGATCACCAGCTAATAAAGCCTAGCCTCTCTTTATCATAATGAAAGAGTTGCTAGGCTTTTTCGTTTTTGCAATGGGTATTTCTGCACTAGTCGTTTCTGTGTTTACGGTTTGTGGTAAGGGTATTACTTAAAATCTTACGACATCTGGGTTAGACTAATTACATTCAGCAAATAAATAGTTTTCATTTACAGGATTTTATAAATGAATATTGATCGTGTTGACCTGAACCTTATGGTTTATCTAGATGTACTCTTACGTGAAGGCAGTGTTACTAAGTCTGCACAACAGCTGGGTATTACCCAGCCTGCAATGAGTAATGGCCTGAAGCGCTTACGTGATTTATTCAATGACCCCCTTCTAGTACGAACTAGCGAAGGTATGACACCAACAGAGCGGGCACTGGAGTTACAGCCATTAATTCGCAAAGCTCTGAATGAGTTGGAAGCCGCTTTACAAACTCAAGGCGAGTTTGATGCCAGTTCGAGCCATCGGGTTTTTCGGATTATGGTGAGTGATTATGCTGAGTCGACTCTTGTTCCTGAGTTGGTAAAACGGTTGCGCGAAGAAGCACCGAGTGTGATTTTAGATGTATTAACCCCCTCTGATGTAACCTTTAAAGATGTAGAAGCCGGCAAGGTTGATATGGCCATTAACCGATTTGATGAAATGCCACAGTCATTTCATCAAATAACTTTGTGGGAAGATGATTTTGTGTGCTTGGTAAATCCTGACCATCCAAGTGCTGGTTTGTTTGATTTAAGCGCTTACCTTGAAAGTATGCATATTTGGGTAAGCAAAACAGGCATGGGTGCTGGCGTTGGTATGGATCCAGAAAAGATAATTCGTTTAGGCTGGGTTGATAATGCGTTAAGTAAACTGGGTCATAAACGAAAAATTTCAGTGTTCACAAGGCACTATCAGATGCCTGCATTGTTAGCGTTAAATAACGATCTTGTGGCGACTTTGCCAAGAAAAGTCGCCGAAATGCAAGCTGAGACATCACGCCTATTAGTGAAAGAACCTCCTTTTAGTGTTCCGGCCTTTGAACTTAAAATGGCTTGGTCACCTTTAGTTCAGCACCATCAGGCACATAAATGGTTACGCCGTTTAATTGTTGATGTTGCACAGCAGTGCTGTGCTCGTTAAATTTGCCAATGAGTGGTTATTCAATATATCAGCGGGTTTATTCGCCTAGCTGGCTTAATTCTAACGTTAAACTCTGCTTTTGATTAGGCGCTAATACTTTGTGATCTGTCATTACATTCGCGGTTTCTATACACAACATGCGTTGATAATCTTCTGGCTGAAATTGGCTTAGTTGTTTGCTTTTGTTAATCCAAGGATTCCAGATGACGACGCTTTGACTTTGAGTGTTTTTTAACAGCAACTGCTGCTTGGGTGATTCAACTCTAAGCTGATATTGTGGAACAGCATTGGGTTTATTCGTAAAAAAATAGAGTCTATCGGTTTCTTCGCTAAAGCCGATTCTTCCTCTTTGTGTTTTCTCTTTCCAGTTATCTAATGCATCGATATAACGAGCCTTATGTGCATTGTGAATATAGGTCTTAGTAATGTCTGTGGTCGGTAAGTAAGTATGTAAAGCTTGGCTAATAGCGAAGGCTTTACTTCCAGTATTGGTCGTTGTTAATTTAACTTCGAGCTTCTTGGAAAAAGAAAAACGTGCTTCTAGAGTGAATTCAAAAGGCCAAAAAGCTTTGCTTTTTTCATTACTGGTCAATGCTAAAACAATATCGACTTGGTGGCAGCTCTCGTTAATTGAAACAACTTGCCAAGGCAGTGAGCGTACAAAGCCGTGAGCATTGGCAGGTTCTCGAATTTGATGTTGTATCGCTTCAGGGTTTTGATCAAGATTACCAAACCATGGCCAGCAAATAGGAATCCCACCGCGTAATGGTTTTCCTTTTATGTATTCAGCCGTATCACTTAACCAGAGTAAGTTATTTGTTCGATCGATAGGCGTGAACTCAATTAGCTGAGCCCCTTGCAATAATAAGGTTGCAGTAAATATCGGGTGCTCAATTTTTATCGCCTCCAGCTGACCAATGTGTATCTGCTGGCAAAAAACATGGCTCATGAATATCGTCCTACTCTATAATGATTTCGTTAAGGGCGTAATATAGCGGAAATTTATCTGTTTAATAAATAGAATATGAATAATCTGACTGTGGATAAATCGAGCGTGAATAAAAAAGAGTTGTTACAACCGTTACTTAGCCATTTACAGCAAGAGATTGATGCAACGTTAAGTGCGGTGAATGAAGCCCATGCTTTAGCTTCTCATGAGCAAAGTAAGCCAGAGAACCAATATGATACTTTGGCACTTGAAGCCGCTTATCTCGCTCACGGGCAGTCGGCGCGTATCGCCGAACTGCAGCGCCAATTTATGTTATTAGATCATCTTGAATTGTCAGATTGTAACGACAATAGTCGCATTGCTGTGGGTGCTTTAGTGCATATTAAAGAGACGGATAGTGACGATTATAATAAGAAACAATGGCTTTGGTTATTACCCGTAGCGGGTGGGATATTGCTTAAATTCGAGAATAATAATGAGAGTAAATATAATAATGACGGTAAAAATATAGCCATCAGAACGATTACTCCGGAAGCACCTTTAGCGAAAGCGTTAGTAGGCAGTTATGTTGGTGATGAGGTCGTATTAAATCTTGGGCATAAAAAAAAGCAGTTCGAGATTATCGAGCTGCTTTAGTATTTTTTAGCTACGGTTTTTTATTTACTGACCCAGGACTATTTAAACATATCAGCAAAGCTGTCTTCAGGGTCGCCTTTAAGGTCTTTTAGTGGCCAGCCACCCAGTTCTTTCCAGCGGTTAACAAGAAAGCAAAAAAGCTCAGCCGTTTTCCAAGTATCATAGGCTGCAGAGTGAGCTTCTTTATTATCAAAGTCGATTTCGGCAGTAATACAAGACTTGGCTAATACTGTTTGGCCTAAGCCGAGAGCGCTTAAGCTTGCGGTATCAAAATTTGAGAAAGGATGGAATGGATCACGTTTGATCTCAGTACGCTCAATCGCTGCTTTAACAAAACCGTGATCGAAGTGAGCGTTATGGCCGACTAAAATTGCACGATTACAACCGGTTGATTTAACTTCTTTACGCACCAGTTGCAGCATTTTATTCATTGCGTCTTCTTCACTGACCGCACCGCGTTCAGGATCAAAAGGATCGATGCCGGTGAAATCCAGAGCTTCCTGTTCAAGATTGGCCCCTTCAAACGGTATTACATTCGCATCAATGGCTTCGTGTGGATATAACCAGCCATCCTCATCCATGCGCAGTGTGACTACGGCTATCTCTAGCAAGGCATCTGTTTGGCAATTAAAACCACCGGTTTCTACATCAACAACCACAGGTAAAAACCCACGGAAACGTTGTGACATTAGTGATTTATCTTTTTTCTCAGCCACGGAATATTCCTTAAGCGATTAACGACGCGCGAATAAATTCGCGCGATTGAGTATGGGTATAATTTATTTAGCAGCGTTTATTTTTCTACTTGCCAGCGAATGGTTTCGCCCGCCTTGATAGGGACGATGACATCACCGGCAAACACCATTTCACTAGGAACCGTCCAGTCTTTTCTATTCAGGGTAATCGTATCGGTATTTCTAGGTAAGTTATAGAAGTCTGGACCAAAGAAACTGGCAAAACCTTCCAATTTATCCAAAGCGCCTAAATCTTCAAAAATTTCGGCATACAATTCAATCGCTGCATAGGCACTGAAACAACCCGCACAGCCACACGCAGATTCTTTAGCGCCTTTAGCATGAGGTGCAGAATCAGTTCCTAAAAAGAATTTAGGATT
>JBNMPQ010000209.1:0-5547 GCA_051276935.1 Oleispira sp.
GAAAGCAGCCGAAGTATGAATCTTTCGAACACGGTTGCGGTGATGATTTTTGAAGCGTGGCGCCAAAATGGGTATCTGGGTGGGAGTTAATTGATTCGTTATCAATTTAGAAATCAGACATCAGACACAAAAAAGCCGAACTAGATTCACCCTCTACTTCGGCTTTTTATTTGGATTAAGAAAACGTTTTTAATGGAAGCGTTTTCTTATGAAGCAGAGACTACTGAACGGTTTCTTCCGCCGCAGGCGCTGCTTGCTGAACTTGAGACTGTTGAAACAATGCTTCGAAGTTAATCGGTGCCAACATCAAGGCAGGGAAGCTACCTTTAACAACCAACTGGTCGATCGTTTCACGAACGTATGGAAATAAGATGTTAGGGCAGAAAGCACCCAGCATGTGCTTTAGCTGTTCGCCTTCGATTCCTTTAATATGGAAAATGCCACCCAAAACAACTTCAACTAAAAAAGCGGTTTCGCCATCGTTTTCAGCGGTTGCGGTCACTTTAACGTCAACTTCATAAGAATCATCAGCCAATTTGCGTGAGCGGCTGTTTAAATCCAACTTAACTTCTGGTTTCCACTGCTTCTGAAAAGACTCAGGAGCATTTGGAGATTCAAATGATGAATCTTTAACGTAAAAACGCTGTAATGAAAATTGACCCTGGTCTTGTGCTTGCTCTTTCACTGGTGCTTTTTCTTGTTCAGCCATGATGTATCCTTAATTTCTATTTATTTTTCAGCACACCATCTTGGTTATGCTGTTTAAAATTTATTGAGTAGCGATTGTAAAGCCGTCACTTGGCAACTATTTACATCGACTTTATTTCGTCGTTACTTAGTAACTACAGGCAGATTTTGATTGCCCCATTCCAACATACCACCATTTAAGCGGAATACTTGAAAGCCCTTCTGTTTCAATGTCTTACCCGCCATTCCGACACTCTGGCCAGACTTGCATACTAATACAATGGGGTGTTCTTTTGAAGATTCAAGCTCTGACAGTCGCTCTGTCATAGACGCATAAGGAATATTGATTGCATTCGCCAAGTGACCGCCATCAAAATCCTTCTTGTCACGAATATCCAATACCACAGCATCTTGCTTATTGATCATCTGAGTCGCTTGCGCTGTGCTAATGCTGGCACCGCTACGCTGATTGTTATCCCAGAAGAAGGCCGCTAAAAATACACCCCATACACTGACTAACATCCAATTATTATTTATAAAGTCGAAAGCTTGTTCCATAACCTATTTGCTGCCTATTTGGTTGACTGATAAGAGGATCAAAGAACTCCAGTATAACCAGCCACAGCAGGAAAAAGAATAGAAAATGACGCAAGGCCACAGATTCGCTAGAATAGGCACAATATTTTTGTCTACTCACGTTAATTTATTAGAGTTATTCCTATTATGAGCCAGACCCGCACACCTACTGCGCTGATTATCCTTGATGGCTGGGGCCACGGCGAGGAATCTGAACACAATGCGATTGCCAATGCGAATACCCCTAATTGGGATGCTCTATTAAAGGCCTACCCAAATGCTTTAATTCAAACGTCTGGAAATGCAGTAGGTCTTCCTGAAGGCCAAATGGGCAACTCTGAAGTAGGTCATATGAACCTAGGTGCAGGTCGCATCGTTTATCAGAACTTCACCCGTATTAATAAAGACGTTGCTGACGGCGGCTTCTTTGATAATGACGTGCTCTGCAACGCAATCGATAAAGCGAAGGCCAATGGCGGTGCTGTCCATCTTGCAGGCTTACTCTCTCCGGGTGGCGTGCACAGCCACGAAAAACAAATCTTTGCAGCCTGTGAAATGGCGGTAAAACGCGGCATTACTAAACTCTACGTACACGGTATTCTTGATGGCCGCGATGTCCCACCTCGCAGCGCAGAGCCTTCCATTCAAGCACTGCAAGCTAAGTTAGATGAATTAGGGACGGGGTCAATCGCTACCTTAACTGGGCGTTATTTCGCCATGGACAGAGATAATCGCTGGGAGCGAGTGGAACCTGCTTATGTTGCAATGACAGAAGCGAAAGCCAACCATCACGCACAAACCGGTATCGCTGCTTTAAAAGCCGCTTATGCTCGCGGTGAAGACGATGAATTTGTGGGGGCCACCGTTATTGGGGAAGGGGGTAAAGTTGAAGATGGCGATAGCATCATCTTTATGAACTTCCGCCCAGATCGTGCTCGTGAAATTACTCGTGCTTTCGTGGAGTCTGATTTCTCTGGATTTAAGCGCAACGTAATTCCTAAACTAGCTGACTACGTGATGCTAACCGAATATGCCGCTGACATTCCTGCTAGCTGCGCCTACCCACCCGCCAAATTAGTCAACGGCATTGGTGAGTACGTATCCGACCTAGGGTTAAACCAGTTACGTATCGCTGAAACTGAAAAATACGCGCACGTTACTTTCTTCTTCTCAGGTGGTCGTGAAGACCTGTACCCAGGCGAAGAACGTATTCTTGTTCCTTCTCCAGACGTGGCCACTTACGACCTTCAGCCTGAAATGAACGCGCCCGAATTAACCGATAAGCTGGTCGCGGCTATTAGGAGTCGCAAACATGATCTTATCGTTTGTAATTACGCTAACGGTGATATGGTCGGGCATACTGGCGTTTATTCTGCCGCAGTGAAAGCCGCTGAGTGTATTGATGAATGCTTAAAGCGCATTACTGATGCCATTTTAGAAGTAAAAGGTGAGTGCTTAATTACCGCTGATCACGGCAATGCCGAGCAAATGGTGAACCCGACAACGGGCGGCCCATTAACGTCTCATACCACTGGCCCTGTCGATCTGGTTTATGTGCATACTCATAATGATGGCCGCACTATAAATCCTGGCAGCCTATGTGACGTTTCACCCACGCTATTAACAATAATGAACCTAGCGCAACCGGCTGAAATGTCGGGCACTAGCCTTATTAAAAAATAAGATAGAGTCGATATCATGATACGAATCATCTTTCTTTTAAGTCTTTTTGTTAGCCCGCTCACCCAAGTAAGCTTTGCTGACGAACAGGCTGATCTTTCCAAGTTGCAGCAAGAAATTAGCAAGCTGCAGTCATGGCTAAAAGAAACTGAATCAGAACATGACAAGCTCAGTGAAGCGCTTAAGGAATCTGATAAAAAGATCGGAGGTATCGCAAAGAAAATTGATGAAACTCGCACACTGTTGAATCAAGAGCGATCGCGCTTAAAAAAGCTTCAAGCGGAGCAATCCCAACTCCGCACCCTTAAAGCAGAACAAAAACAGCAACTTGCTAAGCAGTTAGGGGGAGCCCAAAAGCTGGGCAATCAAGGCTCCATCAAAGTATTGTTGAATCAAGATGATCCCCAGCAAATCAGCCGCATGTTGAAATACTACGAGTATTTCAACAAGGCTCGTATGGAAAGTATTCAAACTTTAATCGTCAATTTAAAACGCTTAAACAATATTGAAAACGAAATACTCACCCAGCAAAATACACTGATAAAAACTGAGAATAATTTATTAACGAAAAACAAACAGCTTAATAGTGAAAAACAGCAGCATAAAAAGTTATTAGTGAGATTAGAAGCGCGTCGCAAAGAAAAATCTAATGACCTCAGTCAAAAGCAAAAAGACCAAAAGCGACTGCAACAGCTAATCAACGAAGTGGCGACGCTGCTGGATAACAGCGTACGCAAGCAAGATGCTCGCCCTATCCGTTCGCTAAAAGGAAAGCTGCCAAGACCTGCTAAAGGTCGTATTGTGAAAGCATTTGGCAACAAAAATTCACACGCTCGCAATAAATGGCAAGGTTGGTTAATAAAAGGCTACGAAGGCTCGCCCATTAACGCCATTCATCACGGCCGCATTGTCTTTAGCGACTGGCTAAGAGGTTTTGGGCTATTATTAATCGTTGATCATGGCGATGGTTATTTAAGCCTATACGCTCGTAATCAAACTTTATTAAAATCGGTAGGTGATTGGGTGTATCAAGGTGAAAATATTGCTACTTTAGGGAGTTCTGGCGGTTTTAAGGAACCTCGCCTGTATTTTGAAATCAGACACAAAGGTAAACCACAAGATCCCGCCGCTTGGCTTAAGCGATAGTGCATAACAAAGATAGTGAAGGAAAAATCAAACACATGGGAATTAGAATGTTCAAATACGTCGCTTTTAGTACTTTGCTTATGGGTCAATTGTTAACAACTCATGCACTCGCGTCCACAGAAGTGCTAGAGGATACTGCCACACCTCAGGCACAAGAAGGTAAGCTGCCGCTGCAAGAACTGCGTAATTTTACTGAAATATTTGATCGTATCCGCAATTCTTATGTCGAACCTGTCGACGATGAAACGCTGTTACAATATGCGATTGACGGCATGTTAAGCAACCTTGACCCACACTCTGATTATCTATTACCAGAAGACTTTAGCGAGCTACAAGAACATACCAGTGGTAAATTTGGCGGTTTGGGAATTGAAGTTGGAATAGAAGAAGGTCTAATTAAGGTGGTGAGTCCGATCGACGATACACCGGCTGAAAAAGCGGGAATCAAATCAGGAGATTTCATCGTTTCATTAGATGGCAAGCCGGTACGTGAAATGTCATTGACCGATGCTATTGATCAAATGCGCGGCGAACCCGGAACGGATATTAAACTCAACATTCGCCGTGAAGGTGAAAAAGAGCTATTAGAATTTGTATTAACCCGTGCTGAAATTAAAGTAGCCAGCGTCAGGGGTGAGAACCTAGGTGATGGCATTGGTTACTTGCGCATTACTCAGTTTCAAGATAAAAGCGGAACTGAGCTTATTGCAGCCATCGAAAAATTACAGAAAAAAGCGACAGAAAATAAAGAACAACTCAATGGCTTAGTACTGGATTTACGCAATAATCCGGGTGGTGTTTTAGGCGCAGCGGTCGAGGTGTCTGATGCCTTTTTAAATTCAGGATTAATCGTTTATACCGAAGGCCGTATTAGTGAATCTGACTTTCGTTACTCAGCAGCAGAGGAAACCATTGCTGAGGATATTCCGCTCATCGTTTTAATTAACGGCGGCTCAGCATCCGCGTCTGAAATTGTTGCGGGTGCACTGCAAGATCATAAACGCGCGGTCATCGTTGGTACTCAGTCGTTTGGTAAAGGCTCAGTACAAAGTGTTTTACCCATTGCGGGTAATAAAGCGATTAAACTGACGACTGCACGTTACTTCACTCCCAATGGCCGATCGATTCAAGCTCAAGGAATTCAGCCAGACGTCTTTGTAGAGCAAAGCGAAGTCACGACTTATGAGCAAAGTTACTATAAAGAAAGTGATCTATCGGGTCACCTATCCAATGGTAATGGCGAAGAAGAATCTGAAAAAACTCATGAAAGTGATCATCAAGTATCTGACGATCTATTAAGTAAAGATTTTCAGCTGTATCAGGCCTATACCTTGCTAAAAGGTTGGAGTGTTTTTCAGCATCACGCTAAGCCCGCAACTGAAAAAGCAGAACCACTTCAGGAAGATTCAGTAATAACGCCGATTCAAACCAAGACGACTGATGATTTATAAGTCCTCT
>JBNMPQ010000210.1:0-5444 GCA_051276935.1 Oleispira sp.
AACGCCTCATCGAAGTATGGTCAAACATTCCTTTTCTATATATCGTTATGATTATGAGTTCTCTTATCACCCCGGGATTTTGGTCACTGGTGTTCATCATGGCGCTGTTTGGCTGGATGAGCATGACATGGTATATGCGCAGTGCGAGTTATAAAGAAGCTAATCGTGATTATGTATTAGCGGCAAAGATGATGGGCGCCAGTAATCTTCGTATTATTTATAAGCACATTATTCCTAACACCGTTTCTACTATTATTACCTTTGTGCCCTTCTCCGTTGCCGGTGGAATTACGGCACTCACCGCATTGGACTTTTTAAGCTTTGGTCTCCCTGCTCCTTCGCCAAGCTGGGGTGAATTATTAAAGCAAGGGGTAGATAACCTTGATCACCCTTGGATTATTGGTTCGGTTATCATCTCTTTATCCTTTGTTTTAATGCTGGTGACATTTATTGGCGAAGCTATTCGCGAAGTGTTTGATCCTAAACATAAAATCTATTATGAATAATCAATGCTAGGAATAAAATGAAAAAAAGTGTCTATACCCTGAAATTCATCTTCATCTGTGCAATATCCATCAAAATGGCCGTCGCAGCGACTCTTCCTAGCGACATAGAGTGGATAACGAATTCATCAAGTTCTGAATGGAGCTCCACAGACGCTAAAAAAGGAGGGTTATTGAGGCTTAACATTGCTAGTTTTCCTCCTACGCTAAGAACGGTTGGCCCTGACTCTAATAATTCTTTTCGCAGTTTTTTGACCAATAATCAAATGCCGTTGGTAGAGATGCACCCAAACAGTGGCGAGGTAATACCTATGCTTGCCAGTCACTGGGCTTATGATCACGATGGAAAGACCGTCTATTACAAAATAAAAAAAAATGCCCGTTGGTCTAACGGCTATCCAGTAACGGCTGATGATTTTTTATTTGCACTGGAGTTTAATCGTTCCAAAGATATTGTCGCGCCTTGGTACAACAAGCACTTTAGTGAAGAAATAGTGGATATTGTTAAATTTGACACCCACACTATTGCCATTATAGGGGCACGAATAAAACCCAAAAAAGATTTACATTATTTTTATACCATACGACCAAGAGCCAAACACTTTCATCAGCTAAACGGAAACTGGGTTAATCATTTCAATTGGAAAGTTGAGCCTAATACAGGCCCTTACCAGATTACTAATATTCGCAAAGGGAAATTGATCGCATTCAATCGTAAAAATGAATGGTGGGCAAAAGATGATCCGTTTTTACGCAATCGTTTCAATGTAGACAAAGTACTGATCAAGGTAGTTCGCGATCCAAATACTGCCTTCAAATACTTTGAACGGGGTGAATTGGATGTGTTTAACCTCACCATGCCCAAGTTATGGCATGAGAAAGCAAATGGCCCTATGTTTCAAAAGGGGTTTATTCACAAACTCTCTTTTTATAATCAGATAGCGCAAGGTGCTTCTGGTTTATTCTTAAATCTAGAAAATAATATTTTACAGGATGTTAATGTACGTAAAGCCATTGCTCACAGTTTAAATTTCGAAAAAATAATCAAACAGTTATTACGTAATGACTATCAGCGCCTCCCCCGTTTTCATACCGGTTATGGAGAGTATTCTAACGAGGAAGTTTCTCCGCTGGGATTTAATTTAAAACAGGCTAGCACGTATTTAGACTCGGCTGGCTGGGATGAAAAGGATTCATTAGGCATTCGTACCAAAGGCAATAATCGCTTGTCATTAACAGTGAGCTATGGCAATAAATTACATGAACCACAAATTATTGTGTTAACCGAAGAGGCTAAAAAAGCAGGCATTGAATTAAAACCTCAGTATTTAGAATCAACCTCATTTTACAAAAATGTTATTGAAAAAAAGCATGACATCGCATGGCTGGGCTGGAGTACCGGATTTCGCCCCGCCTACTGGCAGCATTTTCACTCAGACAACGCTCATAAACCTCAAACAAATAACATTACTAATTTGGCAAGCCCTCGTATTGATAGTTTGATTGATCAATATAGGAGCTCAACGGTAGAGAAAGATCGAATTATCCTCGCACATACATTAGAAAAAGAAATTGCAGATCAGATTATATTCGTCCCATCAACAATGGTTCCTTTTACTCGCGTAGGGTTTTGGCGCTGGCTAAAACTACCTGAGAGTATTGCCACTAAATCGAGTGCAAGTGTATTCGATCCCTTCCATCCGACGCAAGGTGGGCTTTTTTGGATCGATGCAAAAAGTAAAATCGATAGTCTTACCGCTAAACGAAGTGGAGAAGGATTTGCGGTAAGTACAACGATCAACACTGACTACAAAGTAACCGATCAATGAAAGAGCTCTCGACATTACTTGAGGTCCGTAATTTAACCATTGCCGTTAATCAAGCAGGTGTTTGGGTCGATTTGGTCAAGGGTATCAGCTTTGAATTAGTGCAAGGCCAAGCATTGGGTATTGTGGGCGAATCAGGTTGCGGAAAGAGCTTAACAGTACAGGCTATTATGCGCTTATTACCTCAACCAGATATTAAGATACGCAGTGGTCATATTTTATATCAAGGCATCGATTTAATGACACTTAGCAGCGGTGAATTAAATAAGATTCGTGGTAATAAAATCGCAATGATTTTTCAAGAACCCATGACGGCTTTAAATCCAGTGCGGACTGTTTATAGTCAGATAGCTGAGCAAATAAAGCTTCATTATCCCAAGCTGCCTAATAAAACTGTTCAAAAGCAGACCTTAGATTTATTGAACGATGTGGGTATTGAATTAGCGAGTGATAGACAGCACAATTACCCCCATCAATTATCCGGTGGGATGCGACAACGAGTCATGATCGCGATGGCGCTTTCATGTCGGCCAGAGCTTATTATTGCTGACGAACCCACCACGGCTTTGGATGTCACTCTTCAAGCTCAGATATTGGAACTCCTACATTCGTTACAAGAAAAATATAATACAAGTTTATTATTTATCAGCCATGACCTAGGGGTTATTGCACAAGTGTGTGCACACGCATTAGTTATGTATGATGGACGAATCATTGAAAGTGCGAGTATTCAGCAGTTATTTCATCATCCTCAACATCCTTATAGTCAAGCATTGATGCTATGCAGTCCTTCGAAGGAGCACCCTTGTCGACAACCATTGCCTTCAATTCAACAGGCACACATCAGAAACGAAACAGAAAATCAGCAGAGACAACGTTTCAATCAAGTATTAAAGCAATACCAACACGATAAAAATAATTTTGAAAGAAACAAGCAGGTTGCTGAAGTACACAGTGAAACCATCATCAACGTTAAGCGTGTTAATAAAAAATTTGAATTAAGCTCCTCCCTATTAAGTTTTAGTAAACACAATTTTAATGCCGTTAATAATGTCAGCTTTAACCTGAATAAAGGACAAACATTAGGCATCGTTGGCGCTTCAGGTAGTGGCAAGACAACCTTAGCAAAAATCATTTCAGGGTTATTACCAGCAGATTCTGGTGAAGTAGAGTTTCAAGGCGAAAGAATTTTTCAACGCGCAACAAAAAGTAAGATAGAGCGCCTAGCATTAGCAAAAAACATACAGTATATTTTTCAAGATCCGCAGGAGTCTCTTAACAGTCGCCATAACATTCAGACACTTCTCACAGAGCCCTTAAAAATACACGACATAGGCAATACCAAGAGCCAAATTTCAGCCGCTGAAAAAATGCTTTCATTGGTAGGCCTGCCCCAGACTATTTTATCACGCTACCCTCATGAGTTTTCAGGGGGGCAAAAACAACGTATTAGTATTGCGAGAGCCCTTATGCTGGCACCCAAGCTCTTAGTCTGTGATGAGCCCGTTTCTGCCCTGGATGTCTCTGTACAAGCACAAATACTTAACTTATTAGTACAGCTGCAGCAAAAACTCGAACTGTCCATAATATTTATCACTCATGACCTTTCAGTCGTTAGACACATCGCTGATCAAATAGCCGTCATGCACAAAGGCCAGATTATTGAGTATGGGGACGCTCTTCAGATATGTGACAAGCCACAACAGAATTATACGCAACAGTTAATTGCCGCAATCCCTTCTTGGCCCGTAAAGGATAACAGGTTAGCCTAGAGCCCTATCTATTAGCTCCCTACAAACTAGATTCAATAATAAATGTATTCATTAAATCAATGACAAGGAATTAACATGGGTTTATTAGCCGGTAAAAAAGTTTTAATCGTTGGCGTCGCAAGTAAGCTTTCTATTGCCTCGGGTATTGCAGAAGCGTTTCACCAACAAGGAGCAGAACTGGCGTTTACTTACCAGGGTGAAAAGTTGAAGGGGCGAGTTGAAAAAATGGCGGCTCAATGGGGTTCAAGCATCGTCTTGCCTTGCGATGTTAGTAGCGATGATGAAATTGCTCAAGTATTTGAAGATTTGGGGAAAGAATGGGATGGGTTGGACATTCTTGTCCATTCTGTTGGATTCGCTCCTGCTCATGAATTAGACGGTGACTACCTTGAAGCGACAACTCGCGAAGGTTTTGCCATTGCCCATGATATTAGTGCTTATAGTTTTGTGGCGCTCGCAAAAGCAGCACGCCCTATGCTTCAAGGACGCAATGGAAGCTTATTGACGTTAACTTACCATGGTTCGCAACAAACCCTGCCTAACTACAACGTTATGGGTCTTGCTAAAGCCAGCCTAGAAGCCTCTGTACGTTATTTAGCAGGAAGCTTAGGCCCTGAAGGGATTCGTGTAAATGCCATCTCTGCTGGACCTATTAGAACGCTGGCAGCGTCTGGGATCAAAAGTTTCCGAAAGATGCTAAAACGCAATGCTGAGCGTGCTCCTTTAAAGCGCAATGTAACGATTCATGAAGTAGGCAACAGTGCGATGTTTTTGTGTTCTGATCTAGCGTCTGGCATTACAGCACAGACTATTTACGTTGATGCCGGTTTTAATAGCTGCGCGATGAGCTTAGAAGAAATGGAAGATCGAGTAGAAAACTAACGTTATTTGAACGCTAAATGACAGACATTAAAAAAGGGGCTTAAGCCCCTTTTTTAATGTCTGTCATACTACTAAAAGCTAATACGTCAGATCTTAAGAACCACTTAACTCGACATCAGAGTTAGTCTTAGCCCACTCGCGATAAACATAGAAACTCTCATTAGCCTTCGCCTGACTGATCACTGCTTGATCTTCAGCAGATGCAGCAACGTCTATCTGAGCAACAGATTTCAAACGGGCTACCGCTTGGCCCATTGAGACCTTAGCGGAAGTAACTTCACCGGTTTGTTTTGCTAATGCAAAAACAGCTTGATTTAATTCCGTAGGCACTTTGCCTGCATCAGTAAAGGTTGCTGATTTCACTTGAGTCCAAATTACTGATGAAGCACCCGTTTCTAACTCAGCAACTAAAGCATTCGCTTTTTGAGTTGCGAGTGCGCTGGCTTTTTCAGTCAATAATT
>JBNMPQ010000211.1:0-5374 GCA_051276935.1 Oleispira sp.
ATTTACTTTTATAAGATTCAGGAGCATAAGTACCATTTTTTTGAAAATGCTCCAAATACTTAACCTCACGCTTCATACTTGTACGGCTTATAGGTTTAAGCCAGTGCTGGCGATAACTTTTAATCGGTATAAATAATTGGCCGGCCCCAGGAGCCGCTTGCCAAGGAGTAACATACAGCACATTAGGTTCTTCACTATTCCCCTGAATAGAAATACCATCTAGGCGTATAACTTCTGAACCATAGGCTGAATTCATAAATAACAAACAAAATAACAAGCCTTTATTCATTATTCTTCACCTGCCAATTGCGGTTCATTATTTTCTATCAGCAACTCTTCAGAACTTGTTTTATCGACAATCGCTTTTTCTGTTTGCACATCCGTTTCTGACGCAGGTGAGACAATGGCGATTCGCTGCTCTTCTGGTACTCTACGTTTCAAATCAACAACCCAAGTCCCAACAACGGTATCTTTTTGCTCGCCTTGAGCGGCTAGATAAGTCTGATAATAAAATAAAGCAGAAGTTTCATCGTGCATATACAAATCCGCTAATACCCCAAGATTATAAACACTCAGATTATCTTTAGGATTGCACTCGATAGCCTCAAGGTAAGAGACCTTAGCCTCTTCAAACTGTCCTAACTCTCGTAAAATAACGCCTTTAAGAGAAAGAGAAGTACAAAACTTATTATCGACACTTAAAGATGCATTGATACTGACCAATCCAGCCTCATATTTTTTTAATGATAACTGGGCAATTGCAAGGTTTGACCAAAGACCCGCAAAACCAGGGAACTGTTCAGTAATACTCAATAGTTCCTTTTCAGCTTGCTCGAATTTCTCATCTCGCAACAAAACCAATGCATCACTAAACACCCTTTCTAAGTTAGGGTCTATTGCGGCTTCAGTTTCCACTTGATTATCCACAATCTCAGGTTTTGTTTGAAATAAGCCACAACCCGACAACCCAATAAAAACAAGCAGCACCAAGATGCTCTTAATACTAGCGAATGGCATCGACATAAGTCACCTGCTTTTCAAATCTTGCATACTGGGCTGGCATTAGCTCTGCGAGAGAGGAAAAACTTTGCCTAACCCACTGATCATATAAACCATCAAACGTTCTTCCTGCATTCGTTTGATGCACTTCAATAGCAGCCTCCTCTAAAGGAAAAGCTTGGTCTTCTAATAAATAACCGTATTCTTCCAGCGCTAACTCATCCAACCCTGCTGGACGTTCTGATTCCAATAAACTCCGACTAAACTGAGAATAAAGTTCAGCAATACGATATGTTGCAGACGTAGTATATTCAAGGACTCCAATTTTTACCGCTTGAGTATAACGTTCCAATGCCGCTTGCATTCGTTTATTCTTTTTACCAATGCTTTTTGCTAGTGGTAACGTTATTTTAACTTTTTCAAATTTGATTCGTTCATTTTCAGCTAACTCGTACGATGCTTTCGCAGCCAAATATTTCGAACGGTCCGTTTGATCTTTCTTAGCCCCCAAATGCAGCCACACTATTTTATTCATCCAGAATAAACGCTTAGTATCATCACCTTGAGCAAGATAGATTTGGTCTAGTTTAAAATGCGCTTCCAAGGCAGGATCAAATGGACGCTTATAATCATGCGCATAACGCTTATACATTGCTAAAGCGTGGTCAAGATCATTTGCTTTTTCGTAGTACTCAGCAGACTGAAATAATGCAATACGTTGCTGCTCTTTATTATTGCCGTACTTCCAAATCAACTGTAATTCAGAAGCGGCCTCTGCCCATTTATCTTGGCTTTCATAGGCAACGATAAGCTTTGAAGGAATGTCTTTTAAAAGGCGATGCTTAGGATAGCGCGCCCTAAAGTCCAAGAGGACCGGAACCGCTTGGTCATATTTTTCGCTAGCCATCAACAACGTCGCAGCATCGAACTCAGCACTGACTTTGATATCACTCTCAGGAACAAGCACTGCAATTCTCAGCCAGTTACTGACCGCTAAATCATAATTACCCGCATTTTTTGCAGCCTCTCCTTGCTTGTATATAGAAGCCGCTAGTTTTTCACGTAAATCTTTACGAGACCTTGCCTTAATTTTCTCATATTGAAGCGCATCGAGAATAGATGACTCTGCCTGTTCATAATACTCTAGGTAAAAGCTGGCATGACCACTCACGAGAGCAGCACCGTATTGATGACGCGAAGATAATTCACCATCAGCACTTTTAGCAAGCATTGCTGTCTTTAATGCCTGTTCATAATACTTGTCAGCCAATAGCATTTCGGAAGTATTAACCAATACTTGGCCGCGCCTAGTATCTTCAGGAAATTCCTCAACAAAGCGCATTGCACTAGCCACCGTTAACTGCCGCCAAATTGCCTTATCGGCTTTATTCGGCTTATGCTTACTGTATGTCAAAATCGCAGCATAACCCGATTCTGATGCTTTTTCATATTTAGGGTATTGGTAAGCGACTATTTCATAATGATCCTTCGCCAAAGGATACTGGCGTAATTGATAAGCAACTTCCGCTAATAAAAAATGAGCTTCCGCGGTATCTTGAACATCAGGAAAACTGCGAATATATTCTTCGTACCAATCAATAGCGTCTTGAAGACGTGCTTTTTTATCAGATTTATTCTTAATTCGTTGTCCCCAAGCATGGTTAAATCGAGCTAAATCCCAAATGTAAGTAGAAAGAACTGGCTTAATCGTTTCTCTAACGGCAAGGCCATGTAGGTTCCAATACGCTCCTTCAACACCATAAGTATTAACGAATATTTTTTTATGTTTACGAAGCAAGGTTGAATAACCTGCTTTTTGATAGCCGACAATAATGCGCTGATAAAATTCCGGGGCTAACACGTCATCAGGGTACCTCTTAACAAAAGCTCTAAGGGTAGAGGCGCCACTCTTATAATACTTTTTCTCATAGTATTGAGTTGCAAGAGTGCTATAGACCAAGTGCTCATAATGGCGCGCACCATTGACTTGATAAAAGCTAGCAATACTTTCCCAATCCCCTTGATAATCGAATGTAATTGCCATAATTCTTAAAATATCATTCAACATATCCTGCTGTCCGCGCGAAGCAGTCAGCAAATCATTTTCGGTGGAAAATTCAGTATCAAGTACCGCACTAAAAGACAACAAAGATTGGTCATATTTATTTTGTTTAAACTGGGCCCAACCTAATAAATACTGTGAACTCAAATAGTATTTGTTTTGTGCATCACCTCTATTAATTAAACGGTGATAAGAAGATTCAGCTAAATCATAAATACCATTTGCATAATAAACCTCACCCAAACGAAACAAAGACTCTAAAAAGTAATCAGAGCGTGGATAAAATTCAACTAAGCGCTCCAATACACGTATAGTTTCAAAAGGCTCACCGGCCAACAAATAAGACTTTGCCAGCTGATACAAGGCTATATCATTGTCATTACGGTCTGGAAATTTCAGTAAAAGCCTCTCATAATCGACAATTGATTCCCGACCAAACTCCATAGAACCAAGCTCTTGAATGGACAAACCTTCTTCGCCACCCTCCCATAAAAACTCATCTTTTTGCAAACGTAAGTTTGCAATTCTATAGTGAGTTCTCACACGTAATTCAGAATTCTCAGAGATTTCTAAATATCGCTGATATTTTTCCACAACCTCATCATGACTAATATCAGAAAGTTCATTTGGCGCAGCATTCACCCTTAAGACTTCAATATTATTTAACACTTGCTCGGAAAAATCTTCGATTTCAGTTTCAGTATCAAACAAACTACAAGCTAATAGCATCTGAGAAATGAGTAATACACAGACTAATTTAAACATTACTGCCCCACTTGGTGAGCTGGAATATCACCATCAGCAATTTTTCTCTGTAATGCATCATCATACAGGCGGGCTATAGACAACCTAGCTTGAGATAGATAGTCATTAATTCTATTTTTTTGAAGCACAATAAAACTTTCGCTTTTTTGTAATATATTATTTTTTGACTCAAGAGTTGTCCGATCAGCAAGCGCTTTTAATGCCTGCGTCTTCTGTAATATATTACCAACTCTTACATCCAGACCCTGCCAAGATTCATCAGACCAATTATCCGCTAATTGAGTTTCTAATAATTGTCTATTCACCTGTGTCATAAGTTGCTTAGTATTTATCAAATTGCGCTCAAGCTGCCATTGCATACTCGGCTTTTTTTCGTTCATCTGCCATAACAAAACCCCCCTCACTCTTGCCCAGCGCTGCTGATAGAGTTCAACATCGCGCGTTTTTGAATTCAATGTTAATAATGTCTCAAGATTTAGTGTCGACCTTGTTAGCTTTTGAAGGCTAGTATGTTGGGTAGCGGTAGGAAAAGAGAACAACTTCTGTGCTGAGCTATCTACGTACACTGACAACTCATCATAATCACGCTTTGCTTTAGCTAAGATTTTTTTTGCTTGATCAAATAGCGGCTTAACATCACGATTCAAGGCATCAAACCTTCTCTGCTTAACCATTTTTTGCCATAACAATAAATCTTCTTCTTTTTCATTAAGGTATTGTGACAAAATAACCAAGTCTCGGTACTCGCCCATATCTTTTACTATAATGTCTTCAGCGAAAAGTAGTTGTAACAAGCCAGAAACATCATCAAATGGAACAGTCGAGTCAAGGGGAACCTGCCAACCCCAACGAGAATCTGTTTGTATCGCAAGCCATGAATCAAGCCAAGATGCCGAATTGAGTTTTTGCTGGGTAGCATTAACGAATTCTGTCATCGCAAGCAAACGTTCCTCTATCGACTCATAGCTCTTTATTGCCTGAGTATATGCCCCCATTAATTCAAATAATCGAGGTACACCTAGCATCGATTCCATCACATCAGGCTCAAAATGATTAAACCGTGTTTGTAGTTCACGCCAAGGCTGCAGAGCTTGCTCGTACTTGCCTTGCTCAACCATAGCCCAACCATATTGCAATAATGCAGCAGGAGTATAAGGCCCCTCTAAACTAACAGATTTCAAATATTTATTAGCCGACCGGTTTTTTCCCAAATCCAAATAATGAATACCAGCGATCAAATTAATTCGATCACGTAAATCCTTCGCTTCTTTGGTTTTCGGTAAATGGAAGGTCGCGTCTTCAACTAATAAATTAAGGCTACGCCCACTACTATTGCCATCAATCATCTCAATAATATAATTGTGCTTCGCATATCCTGCCCATATAGAAGAGCGTGGCATTTTCGCAATCAGTTTCTGTGCACGATTATACTCGCCCAATGCAATATAGGACGAAGCCGTCATAAACTGCGATTCTAACTGATAGTCTTGTTGAATTTTCTCAAAAACAACTTGTTGCAAACAATAAACAGTATTATAAAACTCATCT
>JBNMPQ010000212.1:0-5360 GCA_051276935.1 Oleispira sp.
ATTAAGTGCTAATAACCAACGCTTCATTAAATGATAAACCGAGGTTCCATCTGAAACACTGTGATTGATGCAAAGAAAAACGCAGTGCTGCTGTGCAGTATTTTCTTCAACTCGTCCGCTGACTAAATGAGCTCGCCACAAGAGTGAACCTGTTTGAAAAGGTTGGTTCAATAACTGAGTACGAATGCGGTTAACGGTTGACCCGAACTCGTTATCCGTTTTTTCATTTTCATCATTATCAGACTCGATAATATCAGCGCTAAAAGGCAGAACCGGCGAATCTGGCCGAATAAAAAAGTACCCTGCTTTACGGTTTTCTTCAGGATTTGCTTCTAACCACAGGCTAGCAACCTGCAATGACGCTTCTGCTTGCATTAATTTTTGAAAGCCTTGCAGTGCTTGATCTTGAGAAAGATCTCCTTGTAGCTGCAAACAGACCACAATGTTGCCACCGCCAGGAACTAGTTCGCCATATACAGGGAAACTGGCTTCATGAATGCTGAGCTCTCTTATAATAGTACTCATGATTTTTTCTCTAAAGTAGTTATCTCGTTAACCGCTTCAACATTAAATCGCATGGAATTTTTGGTTGTCCAGACTAACGATAAAATGGGCTCAACGGTTTGGTTCTCTGCCCAACTGAATCGGTAGTGACGTAATAATTGCGAAAAAATAACCGTTGCTTCAATCATGCTAAAGCGATGACCAACACAGAGGCGTGGGCCTAAACCAAAAGGTGCAAAAACAAAGCGTTCGCGTTGTTCTTCCGCGTCTTTGTCAAAGTGAGAGATATCAAAAAAGTTAGCTTTTTCTCCCCAGTATTGTTCATCTTTTTGCATCGCACCCAGCATGATTAAAATGGGAGTATCTTTTTTAACCGCGTAGCCTTGCAGGTTCAAATCTTTCTCAGTAGAGCGCAACATGATCGGAATCGGCGGACGCAGGCGCAGGCTTTCTTTTAAAACCTTATCCATCATAGGCATGTTCTGGTAATGCTCGTAGCTAACGTCTGTTGCATCTCCTAATACAGTATTAATTTCTTCTCTCACTTGCTGCTGTAATTCAGGATGAGTGGCAAAGTAATACAGAGTCCATTGTAAAAAAGACCCCGAGGTTTCGTGACCTGCTGCGATGAAACTGTGTACTAGCTGAATTAATTCATCTTCGTGAATGTGCTCACCGTCATCATCTACGGCGGTCATTAATTGATGCATCAAAACTTTTGATTCGGCGTTGCCTTCACTGTGTTGTTTAATGATATCGGAGAAGATGGCTGTTTGAATGGCTATCATTTTGTCTAAACGATAATTTGAAGGTAAAGGAAGTTTTTTCCAATATTTTGTTCGCTGAATACGATTCATTAATTCTTTAGACATTAGCTCTTGAGCGGCTAATAAAGGATCCGTTTTCTCGTCGCTCTTAAAGGAATCAATACGATAGTCAAAGCCAACGTGGCAGATGATTGCGAGGGCAATTCGATTAAGAAAATCTTTTGCTTCAATTTCAGTTGAATGGTGGGTATCCGTTGTTAAATCATCTGCTAGCTGATCGACTGCGCGATGCGAAATCTCATTCATATCGACCATCATGGCTTTTAGCTGCTCTGGTCTGAATGCAGGCATAACGAGCTGACGTTGTCTTAACCACTGTTTCCCTTCGGTGACTAAAATACCTAAGTCACCACCAATGGCTTTCATTTCATCGACAGCATCCCCTGTTTTCGGAAAGTCATCTCGATCTTTAATTAATATTTGTTGAATCATTTTTCGGTCAGACACCACGATCCAAGGTTTATTCAGAATATCTAATTGAAAAATATTCCCTTGGGTTTCTCGTATTTTTAACATCGAATCGTATAAACAGCCGTGCTCACCTTTAGCCATAAGCGGTAAATGCCCTAATAAACCTTTTTCGGGTTTCGGTACGGGTTTTCCGAGCAAGTTCGAATCATTATTTGTGCTATTGCCTTTGCCACCGTAGAGCTTAATCAAGAAGGCAGGCAGTACGATAAGATCCATAATTAAGGCGATCACAATCGTTACCGCGGTCATTAACCCAAGATCTGCATTGGCACTGTAGTGAGACATACTTAATGCGCCAAAGCCGCCTGCAAACACCAAGGTGATGGTGATCATCGCCATTCCCGTGGTTGATAAGGTTTCACTCACCGCATCTTCAGCGGATTTACCGGCACGGCGTGCTTGGTTAAAACGATGTAAGAAGTGAATGGTATCGTCTACTACCAAACCCAAAGTCAATGTGGCAACGGCCGCGACACCAATACCAATACGGCCATCAATAAAACCCCAGAAACTGAACGCCAGTAACGCGGGTAAAATATTTGTTAGCACGCTAATAAAGCCTAAGCTCCATGAGCGCAGAGCAAAAATTAAAATGGCTGAGATTAATAACATGGTGAAAAAGGTGCCAAACACCATGGAAGGTATATTTTGCTGCGCCATTTTAGAAAACATTAAGTCTAAACCTGCGCCAGTACTGTGCATGCTTTGGGGGGCGTTATCTTTCAGCCATTGCTCAGCGCGTTGATTAAAACCAATCATTTGATTTGAATCTGTTTCATACAAAATGGCAATTAATAACGTGCTCGATTTATTGAAGCTAACAATGTTGGTTAAGTCTTGCCCGTACGGCAACGAGAGCTCATACAATAAAGCATACTGTGCCGCTAATTCTTTATCATTGGGCACTTGATAAAAGGACTCTTGATTGGCGTTCATTGCTTTGTTAATACGCTTTTGAACATCGCTATAACTGGCGACAAAAGCCACCTCAGGTTGCTGTCTTAGCCAATGGCTATAATTTTCTAACGTTGTTAAATATTCAACAGAATGAATGCCGTTCTCTTCCCCAGAATCAATCGAGTAAAGTAAGCGGTGAAGACCTCCAATACGATCATTTAAAAAATCATTCGCTTGGCGGAAGCTGAAGCTCTCATCCATGTATTCAGTAAACATTTCATTTAATTCATTCTTAGGTAATCCAATACTGACTAAGATTAAAATACTGATTGATGCAATAACGAGTATTTTTTTACTATGCCCAATAACCAGTGCACTCCACAGCAGCATGAAGCGTTTAGACTTTACTTGTGCCGTACCTGCTTTGATTGGCAGTAGCGTTACAATGGCCGGTAATAGAGTAAGACTTAATATAAAAGCGATGATGACACCTAAAGCAACAATATTACCGAGCTCGCGATACAGGGGCGACTCATGAAAGTTTAAACAGGCAAAGCCAATAGCGGTAGTGATACTGGTAAGGAATATGGATTTGAAGTTAGATTGCAGTGCCAATCGCATGGCTTCGTTTTTTATTTTTCCTGCGCGGTAGTGTTGAAAAAAACTGACAAAAATATGAACGCAGTCAGCTACGGCGATGGTCATGATCATCGTTGGTGCAAAAGAGTTAATCGAATTAATATCGCCATTAATCCACGTTTTTAAACCCATGGTAATCAGGGTAGTAAAGGTGACTAATGTCAGTGTAATAACGGTCGCCCAGATACTGCGCATCAAAACAATTAAGAGAATGACGATAATCGCATAGGCAAGGGGAATAAGGGTTAATACATCTTGTACGGTTGCATCTGTAAATGCTGCCGCATTTTCTATGGTGCCGGTAATGTGAATGTCGAGTTTAGGATGTTTACTTTTTACCTGATCAACTAGCTTATGAATGTGCTGAGATATTTCAATCGACTCCTCTAAAGGATTGTCAGACACTGAAAAAGTAATAAATACCGTCGCGGCCGTGGCATCTTTGGATACATAATTACCGACTAAGGAGGGAGTCGACATTACGATGGCTTTTGCTTTCTGTATTCTTTTAGGCGATAGCTGTAGCGATTGAGTCGACTGAAGCAGTGACGAATTAACGTCATTTTCATCATCAGTATTTTCTGAAAGTTCAAACAGGTGAGAAACAATCAGCTCATCTTCCAAGCCTTGGGTATGATTGTAATTTACAATTGAGTCAACACGAGAAGAATAGGGAGCTTGCCAACCAGCTTCCGTTAATTGATGTAACGCAGACAAGGCAGATGGGGTAAATACATCGCCCTCAGAAACGCCAACAATAATAAGTATGTTGTCATACTTTGAATAGGTTGCTTCTTGTCGATTCATCGCCATTAATAGAGGGTTATCACCGTCAAAAAAAGACTTATAAGACGAGTTTAAGGCAATGTTTTGATAACCTAAGCAGGCTAAGCTGGTTATCAATAGAATCCAAAGCAGGACCTGCTTGGGTTTCAATAAAATCCATTCAATTAATAGCGGGGGCATTCCATTACTCCGATACAAACGTACCATAAAACCGCCCATTTATTTAGGCGGGAGGATTTAAACACAGTTAATTAATAAACGATTGTACTTTTTAATACTAGATTTCTTTTTTAACATTTTTTTATTATTATTAAAAAATTACTGATGTTGGCGCTTGTGTCTATCAACATCAGTTGTAATAAAACAGTGTTTCTACTTTAAAAATTTCATTAAGAGCACTTTTAAATTAGACAGCCGTTATGCTCGCGCAAATGCTTGGCTTAGGATTAGAGCCTGAAAATAAATCAAAGCGCTGAGTCTGGCTGCTATTTCCGGCATCTATTGCTTGCTTCAGGCTCGCATCATTTTCTAAATAAAGAGGTCCTTTAAAGATTACATCTACCTGACACTTACCCGCCGTAATACTTGTTTTATTTGCCAATTCAGATTGATTGACCGCTTGTGCCAAAATACCAAAACCATGAGCGATATCTCGTTTAAAACCAAACAATTTAGCGAGATATTTTGAAGTATGAATGGGGTTATAATCACCGCTGATGCGGGCGTATTTTTTACCGCGATTTTTCGGCACAGCCCAAGAAGCCACATCCGACAACTGATCTAAACTGGTGAGTTCAAAACTGGTTTCTGTCGAAGGGTTTTCTTTGCCGCCAAATTTACCGGCCATGAAGTAAATACTTAATTCTTCCCAAACCACTTCATCTGCAATTTTAACTTGAGTGGTGAAATCAAACTCGACACCTTTTGCGGTTAAACGAAAACCTCCCATTTGCGCGTGAATGTCCATTTTGTCGTCAATGGCAATTGCTTGATGTTGAGTGATCGTATTTTTAAGATGCACTGCGCCTAATAACCCAATCGGAAACACTTTATGGGCCAGCATGTGCATATGCATGCCGCCAGCCATTACGTGGGGATAAAGTATTGGCAGGGTATTGTTAAAATTAATGTCTAACGTTTCGCAATAATCTTTCAATGCGCCTTGATCGGCTTGAGCGCCATACCAGCTTGCGTTGATTTCAGGCATACCAATGTTGGCATTGAAACCTTTACGGC
>JBNMPQ010000213.1:0-5353 GCA_051276935.1 Oleispira sp.
ACTATCGCAACAATATAATTTTTGTGCGCATTGGTGATAAGCCGAAGCAATGGGCACATGAAATAAAATTCAGCGCACTGATAAGTCCTTCTGCTAAGAAAGGTACATTATCAGCAAGTGCTATTTTAAATTATGAGATTGGTCCGTTATTAAAAGACCGTACACCTCCGGCTGAAACACGAGTTAATCTGTTTCTTCCGCCCGCTAATGGAAATGCAGACCCTTTAAAAAACCCTAAGTTTGAGTCATTGTCTAACGTGTTAACTGTGCAAGATAAAAATAATCTTTCAGATGTTGTTTATGCACTGAATGGCTTGAAAAACTTAGAAATTTCTATAACCGGTCATACCGATAACGTTCGAATTGCGAAACGTAACCATGATGTTTATGTCGACAACCAAGCATTATCTGAAGCCCGAGCCGCTGCAGTAGCAGAGTATATATCTCAACAGATTGACTTACCTTTGGATAAAATTAAAATTGCCGGCTCCGGTCAAAAAAATCCTTTAGTGTCAAACAAGACAGAAGATGGACGCGCTAGGAACCGTCGTGTTGAAGTTCGTATATTGAACGCAACACCTGATCTGGCCGTTGTTAGTCTTGATATCGATGTTCAGTTAGTAAAAACACAAACGCTTATTCCTGGGTTAGATTTATATGAATCAACTGCATCAGGCTATTCTGATAACCCTGAATCTCAAATCGTTGTTAAACAACAACCAACGATTGATCAAGAGTGGTTTGTGGGTAAGCGTATTGAAAAGAGCTGGGTATGGCCTCCGACTGGATACAGCCCTGACATTTCTGCAACCAATATTTTAGTACAGCACCCTAAGAACAATCGAATTCGCTTAACTTTGAATGGCGTACCCGTTCACAGTATTTACTTTGAAGGTATTAAGCGTGCGAGTGGTAAAGCGGTTTCGGTGAGTGAATGGCGTGGCATTAATATTGAAGAAGGTGAAAACCAATTTGTTGCTGAGATTTTAGATCGCAATGACAATGTTATCGACTACTTAGAACACAGTGTGTATTTCTCTGGCGCCCCAACACAGGTAGAAATTGTGCCTGAAATGAGTACTTTGCTGGCAGATGGGATACAGGTTCCGATTATTGCAGTGCGATTAAAAGATAAAAATGGTTACGCCGTACGCAAAAATACTCAAGGCGAAATACAAATATCAGAGCCGTTTCAATTACTGCAACGCAGCGAATATGATATCAATCCATTGAACGATACCAATAAATTGAGCTATCGCGTTGAGGGTGATGGTATTGCTTTTATTAGACTGCAACCCACGACTCAAACTGGCGAACTCACATTATCGTTCAATCATGGTAATGGTATAACAGATGAAGTACGTTCTTGGTTAAAGCCTGCGCCGCGAGATTGGATTCTAGTGGGCCTAGGTGATCTATCCATCGGTGCCAATAATGCAAGCAAAGACGCCAGCAATAATTCCAACGGCCTAATAGATGAAAACATATTCCACCAAGGACGTTTGGCTTTTTATACTAAGGGTCAAATCCCAGGTGATTATCTAGTCACCGCGGCTTATGATTCAGACAAAGAAGAAACAACGCCTTTCGCAACTCTCGTGCAGCCTGGTGAGTATTACACGCTGTATGCAGATGCCAGCCAACAAGGTCAAGATGCTAGCAGTGGTAATAAGCTGTATGTGAAAATAGAAAAAGAACGTTTTTACGCACTCTATGGTGATATCAATACCGGTTTAGATAAAACAGGCTTGGCTCGCTATGTTCGAAACCTTACCGGTGCTCAGGTTGTTTATCAGAACGATTTATTGGAGTTATCCGGTTTTGCTAGTGAAGCTGATTCAACGTTTGTTCGCGATGAGATTCAAGCAAACGGTACTTCAGGTCTCTATAAGCTAAGCAATAAGTCCATTGTTTTAAACTCTGAAAGCATCCGCATTGAAACACGCGATCGTTTAAATAATCAGATCATACTAGAAACAAAAACCTTACAACGATTTTTAGACTACAGCCTTAATGACAATGACGGCAGCTTGTATTTTAAGACTCCGATTGCCTCTACTGATAATGCTTTTAACCCTATTTATATTGTGGCCGACTATGAAACTGAAAATGCTAACGGCGGACACTTAATAGGTGGCCGTGCAGGCATAAAATTATTAGACGACACTTTTAAAGCAGGTATTACCGTAATCGATGAAAACAGAGATCGTCAAAGTAATCAACTCAATGGTCTGGATGCAACATTAGAGCTGGGTAACCTAACAATTTCTGCAGAAGTTGCACAAACTCGCCCAAGTAATGACAGTAGTGCTGAAACAGAAAAGCAAAATGCCAGTGCTAAAAAGATTGAAGCAACCCTCAGAACGTCAAAGGCTGAAATTACCGCCTATACGCAACGTATTGATGAAGACTTCGGCTTAAACCAGCAAAACCAAGCAGATCTAGATCAGCAAAGTACTGGTGTTGATGCCACTCTTTATATTAATGACAAAAATCAACTTGATTTAGAAGGCTTGTACCAAACACAAATATCTACGGGCTTTGATAAACAATTGGCTTCAGCCACATTGACTCATAACGTCACTGATAGCAGCTCTATTACTGCTGGCTTACATTCGAACATGCAAGAAACATCAGACGGCACTCGCTTTGTTGACGAGTTAAGCTTAGGTGCGAGCGCACCGGTACTCAGCCAAGACTTGCGTTTAAATATTACAGCAACAACCGACATCACAGAGCGCAGTGAAGACAGTGATCGTATTAAATTAGGCGCTGAATATCGCTGGACTGATTCACTCACGACATTTGCCGATTATGAGCGTTCATTTAATGCTAATAATTTAGAAAGAACGGCACTTGGCTTAAGAACTCAACCTTGGCAAGGCGGACAAGCGGAGCAATCGCTTGTTCAAGAAAGACAAAATGATGGTTATCGCTTGTATTCAGAGTCAGGTTTAAGTCACGACTGGAAAGTCGATGAACATTGGTTGGTCAGCTTTGGCTTTAACCAAAGTAAAAACCTTGAGCAAGCGCAACCTGCTGAACAAAGTGTTAGCGGAGATTTTCACGCTATCAGTACCGGTTGGGGCTATCGTTCTGATCAATGGCAATGGACCAATCGTTTAGAGCGCCGTATTGCGAGTAGTAGTAATGTTCACAGCGCACGAACGAGCTTGTACCATCCACTAAGCAGTTCTATGGCCATTGGTGGTAGCATGGACTTTTATAAGCAATCGACTAAGCCTGGTTATGAGCAAAACATGAATGCCATTCTTGATTTTGCGATTCGCCCGTACAAAAAACCTTTTGCCATATTATTACAAACTCGCTGGTTGCAAGATTCACTATCGACCTCAAGTTCAAGCCCGACCGATAGAAGTCGCCGCATCATTAATAATGCACACTTAAACTGGAAGTTTAATCGCCGTAATCAATTATCGACCCAATACGGCTTTAAACGCGTTCTAGACCAATACAGTAACGAAGATTATGCGTCTTCCGTTCACTACATTGCTGCTGAGTGGCGCCATCAATTAAGTGAAACGTGGGACATCGGCGCTCATGGTCGAGAGCTAATCAATACCGGGGAGCAAAAACAGAACAGCTATGGTTTATCTGTTGGTATCCGTCCCGTTAAAAATCTTTGGACCAGTATTGGTTTTAACTTTGAAGGTTTTGTTGACAATGACTTTTCTGCTGCAAACTATACTGCTCAAGGTGTCTATTTGAAATTACGCTTCAAAGCAGACCAAGATACCCTCTCCTCGCTTCGCCAAGCATTCAACTGGTAGCTCTACTCTGTTAATAGTGAGTAGAGCATGGTTAATCTAATTTATATCTGCCAGAATGGCTAAAATTATAGATAGACTGTCGCTACCAAGGAGCCCCCATGGCTAAAGAAGTACTGATTAATAAAAAGGGTCAAGCAAGCTTTGGTATTTTTCCTGGCGGTGTCGATGATATTAACTATATGGATTTTGATCTAAGAAATTCTATGGATAAGCGCAGAGGCAACTTGGCCAAGCGCATAAAGTTTAATCAGTTTCAGTTTGTTGGTTTCACTAGCCGTAAATTAATCGTTGGCATTGCCATCGTTGATTTAAAAATAGCCAGCAACTGTTTTGTTTATGTCTATCATCCTGAAACGAATGAATACGAAGAACACAGCTTTATAAATCCTTTTGCTTTTAATACCCACATTGATACGCAGCCTAATTCGGGAGAAGCCTCTTTTCAAAAAGGAGGTAATAAAGTCAGCATCAAAGCAACCGCGATACCTCGTTTGCGCTCGGTTAATGTTGAATTAAAATCTGGTTTAAAGATTAATGCTGTTATTGATGAATCGTGTAATTTCGATCCACTCGCACTGTGTGTTCGCGCGGGTTATGAAGGATTTCACTTTACCCAAAAATCGACCGCTCTAGTGTGTAACGGTACGGTTGAATGGGGTGATAAAAAAATTAATCTTGAAGAAATTGATGCTTTAGCTTCTGTCGATTGGAGCGCTGGCTACATGCGTCGTGAAACCTTCTGGAACTGGGGAAGCCTTTCTTGTAAGTTAGCAGACGGCCGTCGACTCGGGTTCAATTTATCGGCGGGTGTTGTCGAGACAGGTTTCACTGAAAATGCATTATGGATAGATGGTAAAATGCATAAGGTGGATATGGTCGACTTTCAGTTTGACCGCTATCAACATAACCACGCTTGGGCACTGCGTTCTAACGATGGCATCATTAATCTTCATTTTGAGCCCGCTGGGCAACGTAAAGAAAAAACGAACGCTATTATTGCTGCAACAAATTTCACGCAACATTTTGGCCGTTATTACGGTGAGATCATTGTTAATGGAGAAACGATTCACCTAGATGGTGAGTGGGGATTTACGGAAGATCATTACGCTAAGTGGTAATCGGTTAGACACACTGATTTGAAACCAAAAAAAACCCCGTGATAGAAATCAAAGGGGTTTTATACTACACATATACGCTACTCGATTACGGCGCTGCTTAGTTAGGATACTGTTTCATTAAGGTACTATCTGATCAATCACTAGCTCAACGATATCATCAGACTTAACCGTAACGGGATTAACAATTCCCTGAAGGTCGCCAGGACTTGCCATAGGTTGACCACCTTTAGCAACACGTGCAATCACCTGAACCTCTTCAAACTTGCTCAGCGCTAGACCAGGCACCATGCCTTGGCTATCATTCAATACCACTTCTATCGGTAAATCTTTAGCCAAAATTCTCATTGCCGCTAAGGGCATTACGGGTCCTGTTAATGCTTTAGCTAAAACAAAAACAGCATCGTCGTCATTTAGCTGAGCTTTTAATTCTTCGCTAATCGAAAC
>JBNMPQ010000214.1:0-5348 GCA_051276935.1 Oleispira sp.
CTGAATAACGTGTTTTTAAAGAAATGTCTTTTAAATCAGTGTCATATAATATTCTGAACATCAGGGTTCTCTAAATAAACCATACAAATCTACTTAATAGTTTAGATCAGAATTCATAGCTTGCTGCGGTAACTTTAAAAATGAATAAAATAGCGCAATGAATCAATTCATTGCGCTTTTTTATGTTAATTATAAGCAGCCTTAAAGCTTAAGCACCCACTAACGACTGACCACAAACACGCACAACGTTTCCAGTCACACCGCTAGACGCCGGGTTGGCGAAGAATGCGATGGTTTCAGCAACATCGACAGGCTTACCTCCTTGAGATAATGAGTTCAAACGGCGGCCAACTTCCCGAGTCATAAAAGGAATCGCATCGGTCATGGCTGTTTCAATAAAACCAGGGGCAACCGCGTTGATGGTGATGTTCTTTTCTGCAAGTTCATTCGCCATATATTGAACGTAACCAATCACACCCGCTTTAGAAGTGGCATAGTTAGTTTGTCCCATTTGACCCGCAATACCGTTCATTGACGATACGCAGATGATGCTGCCACCTTTATTAATAGTATCAGTGGCAAATAATTCGCTATTGATGTGCTCTTCCGCTGATAAGTTAATAGCGATGGTCATATCCCACCAATGCTGGGGCATATTCGCCAGTGTCTTGTCGCGGGTGATGCCTGCGTTATGAACAACGATATCAGCGCCGCCCATTTCTTTAAGCTTGGCGGCAATTTGCGCTGGCGCTTCTTTTGAAGAAATATCGGCTAAAAGGCACTCACCACCAATTTCAGCCATCACTTTATTAAGATCGGCTTCTGCGGGTGGGATGTCTAAGCCTAAGACCGTTGCGCCGTCGCGAGACAGTGTACGCGCGATGGATTCACCGATACCCCTTGAAGCACCGGTTACTAAGGCGATCTTACCTGCCAAAGGCTTATGCCAATCAGGATATTGAACTTCGTTAGATTGGCGTACATGAACGACTTGGCCAGCAACATAAGCTGATTTAGCTGAGGCTAAAAAGCGAATGGTTGAGTCCATTTGTTTCTCTGCGCCTTCTTCAATATAAACAACTTGAGACGTAGAGCTCTTTTTACCAATTTCTTTTGATACTGAGCGAGTGAAACCTTCTAATGCACGCATCGCGGCGGCTTTTTCACCGTTTTTAGCTTTCATGTGCGGGCGACCTAAAACAATAACACGTGCGTTAGGCGTTAGGCTGCGCATGATAGGGTTGAAGAAAGTATAGAGTTGAGTTAATTCTTCGCCATTCTCGATACCCGAAGCATCAAAAATAACGACGTTGAATTTTTCTGTCATACCTTTAGCGCATTCAACTTGAGTGACTTTAACGGAATGATCCGTGCTAGCTTTAACAATTTCGTTGGCCGTGGTGGCCGCGGAGGGAAAGAATATATTTGCGTCAGAGTCGCCTAAATTACGCACGATATCTGAAATTAATTTACCATTTTTGGCTGTGCCGACTAAAACATTGCCTTCTAAGAAAGTCGCTTGGCTTGCGCTGTATCGGTTCAGCTCGATCGGTGTTGGCAGTCCAACGGTACTTAATACTTTGCGGCCCATGCCTGTATTCAACATGCTTTCGTAAAAATTGCCCATGATTCGCTTCCCACTCTTTAAATATGTACTGTATAGGGTTTGTGTGTACTCACTAATCTGTGAGGTTTGCAGTCATTAAATCGTATCGAGCAAAAATCGCTGGATACACTGCGCCAAAGTAGTTGGATTAGAGCAGCTATCCTACAACAATTAATTGACCGCTTGAATGCGAATAGCGTCACTTCAGCCAATGCGAGAACGCATTGAACAGGTAGACTCAAGTTCTAAAGTATTATTAGCGGTGGCGAGACCCGTACATCGAGGCTCCAACCCAGTATTAGATAGTCTTAATTAACATCAGGTAGTGTGGCTTTAAACAGTTAACTGTAAATAACTTTACTCTAAAAGCCTAAAATTTAGATAGCCCAATTTAATAGGAACACAATATGACTCAGCAAATTCGTCGAGTAGCGATCATCGGTGGTAACCGAATCCCTTTCGCACGTTCAAATACGACCTATTCTTACGCGTCTAACCAAGACATGCTAACTGCGGCATTGAATGGCTTGATCAATCGTTACGATTTGCAAGGTAAGAAAATGGGTGAAGTCGTTGCAGGCTCTGTTATTAAACACAGTCGCGATTTTAACCTTGCACGCGAATGCACGTTAAGTACTTCATTAAGCCCAATGACGCCAGCGACCGATATTCAGCAAGCCTGTGGCACCGGTTTACAAGCGTGTATGCAAGTGGCGAATAAAATTGCATTAGGCCATATCGATTGCGGTATTGCGGGTGGTTCTGATACGACTTCTGATGCGCCTATTGGTGTTTCTGAAGGATTACGTAAAATTCTTTTAGACGTTAATCGTGCTAAAACGACCGGCCAGCGTTTAAAGTTACTTTCAAAAATTCGTCCTAAACATTTAGCGCCTTCACTGCCTCGTAATGGTGAGCCTCGCACGAATATGTCAATGGGTGAGCATACTGAAATTACGGTAAAAGAGTGGGCTATTACTCGCGAAGAGCAAGACGAAATTGCTTTTAACAGCCACAAGAATCTTTTGTCTGCTTATGACCGTGGCTTTTTTGATGATTTAGTCACACCTTTTCAAGGGTTAGAAAAAGATAACCTAGCGCGCGAACCTGACTTAGACAAAATGGCGACTCTGAAGCCTGCGTTTGATAAAAAGTCAGGCAAGGGTACGTTGACTGCCGCCAACTCTTCTGCATTAACCGATGGTGCTTCTTGTGTATTATTAGCCTCAGAAGAATGGGCAAAAGAAAATAACTTACCGGTACGTGCTTACCTTTCTTTCTACGAAACGGCTGCCGTTGATTTTGTGGGTAAAGATGCTGAAGGTTTGTTGATGGCGCCTGCGTATGCCGTATCGAGCATGTTAGATCGTGCTGGTTTAACTTTGCAAGATTTCGACTTCTACGAAATTCATGAAGCCTTTGCTGGTGTTGTTGCTTCAACACTAAAAGCCTGGGAAGACGAAACCTTCTGTAAAGAAAAGCTAGGCCGTGATGGTGCTCTAGGATCTATTGATCGCAGTAAGTTGAACGTTAATGGTTCTTCTATTGCCACGGGCCATCCTTTTGCAGCAACAGGGGGGCGTCTTGTCTCTTCTTTGGCCAAAATGCTAGAAGAGAAAGGATCAGGCCGTGGTTTGATTTCTATCTGTGCAGCGGGTGGCCAAGGTGTTGTTGCCATTCTTGAAGCTAAATAGTAGAAGTTAAATAGTAGAAACGAAGAAGCACTGAGTTAATTAAAAAAGAAAGCTTATATCAATAAGTCGCGCATTCTCACCGATGCATTAAAACCCGTCACTGATTTATCAGTGGCGGGTTTTTTTATGGGATCAGCTTAATAACGTGTGTAGGTCGTGTTTTGAATGGCGGCATGTAAAGTCATTAACTTGAGGTTAATGATTAAGCGCTTACCAGCATACGAGTGATATTGGCAACAATGATGCCTAAATAGTTACCAACCGCATAACCTAAAATTGCAGCGGCAAAACCGGGAAGTAGAATTTCACGATTTTTCAATGCACCTGCGATCACAGGAATAAAAGGCACCGACAGAATAGCGGCTGATGAGGTAATTAAAAAAGTATCTGTGTCAATTTTAAACAGTTTACATAACAGTGCTTGCATGATGAGGAACCAATTAAAATAAAGCTGATATACCCCGCAAGAGCCATGTCGATATTACTAAAAATATGAATGTCCGTCATGGTTCCCATGGTGAAACAAAATACGAGAATTAAATACATACCTAATTGAAAACTGTTGACTAAGTTACGAATTTTAGAGATAAAAGAAGCGACTAAACCGAGCGTTGTGATACCAATAATTGTGGTTGTTGAGGCGTAGGCTGGTGGTACTAAGCGAGCAATAGATAGAGCCAATCCAACCACAAGAATAGGGGTCAGTAACGCCGCGAATGTTTGGGGGAGTTGTTTAATATCAACTAGTTTTTTATAGCCATGAGATGTTTCATCAGCCATATGTTCCATGCCTGCGTAGTCAACATCACCCTTGTCATTTTTAGGCGGGTATTTATTCAGGAATACCCCAAAAACTTTTTGGCCTATGGCGATGACAAACAGTCAATACATCGCTGAAAATACAATGTCGTAAGTCACCATATTAATAAAGATAGATTCTTTGCCATCGATAGCCGTTTTAATGGCCGCCATGTTGGGGCCACCATCGGTATAAGCTCCCACAGACATTCCTGCTACTTGCCATACGTCGGCGACATAATCTTTAAATAAGACGGCCCCTAAAATACTAATAAGGATAACTGAAAAGAGTGCTAACCCCATTCCTTTTAAAGTATCTCCTGCCATATTTAATGCACTTTTAACATTAATAGAAAAAAGTATTAAGGGCAGAGCAATCGCAATACTTATTTCGGAGATGTTTTTTTGCACAGCGTTAATTGATTCTGTATCAAATAATAGCGATAAATCTACGCTCGCTGCAATGGCGATACCTGAGCCAAAAGCTAACACGACAACTCCCGCTTTATCGAGCAGTGGTGATTTTTGACAGACAATAACAATGAGTGCAGGAATAATTAAATAAGCGAAAGCGAGTATCATATGATGTCCTTATCATTATGATTTTTTTCTTCATCAGTAATCGATTATGAATAAAATATTGGCCACCAATCTACGATGCTATCTTTTTCGTATATTGCGATTTTACCAAACTGTAAAAATACCGCTTCACTTTGAGTCGGCCTAAAAAATAGATAGTCATCCATTTTTATAGAATGGTTATCGCTAAGTTCATACATTTCTTGGTTACTTGAGCTCCCTATAATATTTGAACGTCGAGTGCCCGCAGGGAAACAAGGGGATGCTAGCCAATTACCCCCGTAAATAAAACAAGCTTTTTTAGGCAGCAATCTAAGGATGTGCAAAAAATTAGACAATCCCTTTATCATGGGTATTTCAGGTTTGCTCACCAGTTTTAGAACAGGCGTTGCAATAAAACAGGCAGGCTTATGGTTTTCCAAAGTATGCACATCAAAATCAGTCGGCTTTACTAGGGCAGAAGCGGTAGCAATTTCGTTAATAAAGCTTGATTGGCTATCTGGCTTTTTATAAAGCGGGTAAGTACTGCTTCCCCCTGCATTCAACGTTAAGTTGGCGCAGAATTTCCCCCCGAATATATTGATCACTTCTTGAAGGCAAGCCTTGTACGATCTCATTGCCAGCTTAAACGCTTTAGGGGGGCCACCTATAAATTTAGGTATTTTACTTAT
>JBNMPQ010000215.1:0-5316 GCA_051276935.1 Oleispira sp.
TGTCTCGTACTGATGCACTACAAACCTTCACCACCGTCGTTCGAACCCGTAACTTTACTGCAGCAGCAGACTCTTTAGGCGTTACCCCTTCAGCCATTAGCAAGCAAATCAGTGGTTTAGAAGAGCGCCTTGGTGTGCGACTGTTAAACCGAACAACACGCTCGGTAAGCCCGACAGAAGCGGGACAACTATTTTATCAACACTGCGAAAATATTCTTGAGTCTATCGCCGAAGCTGAGCGATTAGTCACTGATTTTGATGTCACGCCAAAAGGTCGCTTGCGCATTACCGCAATGGCCAATTTTGGTCGCCGCGAGCTGGCAAGAATGCTCAATGATTTTGCCCTAGTTTATCCTGATATTAGCTTTGAACTTTATATCAGTGACCGCCCTGTTGATATTGTACAAGAGGGCTTTGATTTTGCCTTACGGATAGGTACACAAGAAGATTCTCGTTTAATCGCTAAACCCGTCGCTAAGCAAAGAATCATGGTTTGCGCCTCCCCTGCCTACCTCGAACAATGGGGTACACCCTCAAGTTTTGAAGATATAATTAACCATCGAATGTTAGTAATCAGTAGTGCAGAATACGCGAGAGCTAATTGGTTGAGGGAATTTGAAAAATCACATTCTTTTAGCATTAACGCTGTCGAACGAAAATTAACGGTCAACGACATCGACTTGGCTTATGAAGCCTGCCTTCAAGGCATGGGGATCACTGCGTTACCTAGCTATATATCCGAACGCCATGTACGTTCTGGAGAACTCGTTCATTTATTTCAAGATGTAGAGATACCCACGAGAACAATTAATGCTGTATTTCCACAAAACCGCTACTTATCAACAAAAAGTCGCGCATTTCTTGACTTTGTAACGTCCTACTTTGCAGATTCTGTTTAATTATTACAGAAATACTGAACCGTCGATCTAACGGTGATTGAGATACAGATCTCTCACCACCGTTTAATTTGTTAACGCGCAGGCCACATGCCAGCTAGGAATTGTTAGATTCTAAAGGTGCTTTAGGCGATACAAGGTCAATGAATTTCTTTGGTATTTTAGCTATTTTACGTTCGTCATAATCAAAAAAGACAATACCCGTTTTCGCCAACGTCACTAAACGTCCCTCATCCGCACACGTCACACGATAAATAAAATCACAACCGTACTTATTAAAATCGTTAACTCCAACCTCAAACTGCAAGTTTTCACCCACAAAAGACTCAGACTTAAACTCAACCATCAGGTCTGTCACCATGATACCAAGGCCAGAAATATTAAACTCACCAAAACCAAAACTGCGTAAAAAACGCAAACGCGCTTCGTGTAATAGCGATACCATCCTATCGTTACCAACATGGTTGCCGTAATTAATCTCTGTTACACGTACATCTAGAACCGTCTTAAAGGTAAATGTCTCTGGAAGTATTAATTTAACTCTTGCCACTGAACTCTCTCACCTATTTGTTATCCAACTCATTAAGAATCAACGCCTCTTGAAATTTGGCAAATGAAACACCACTATACAGGTAGATGCATATACCTTAGCATCGTGTGTAGTTTTAATGGTTTAGCTTATAAAAGGTGCGCATGATAGCCTTGTGTGCGTAAGCTCTACAATCTAATATTAATATTATATTTGGTAACGTTTTGTTAATAAGAATTGATATGAAAAAAACATGTAAATTATTAGTGAAAACCAGCGCGTTCTTGTCTTTATCGCTATTCGCTGCTTTTCCCGTTTTCGCGACTATTCCGACCGCTGAAATAGATGCCCCTTTCCAGGCTCGAGCATTCACGGAAAAGCAAGTGACGACATCAAAGCAAAGCTTGCATCAATTGCTCGGACGTCATTATGAGAAACAACGGTTAAATGACGCCCTTTCTGGCAAAATCTATGATCTATACTTAGAGTCTATGGACGGAACGCGTAGCTACTTTTTAGCCAGTGATATTGAAGAGTTTGAACAGTATCGTTTTAAATTAGACGATGGGCTAATTAAGGGTAATTTAGATGCGCCCTTTGTTATGTACAATCGTTTACAGCAACGTGTCACTGAACGCTTATCGTTTTTACTAAAGCAGCTTCCCGAAAAAGCCAAGGCGTATGACTTTAATAAAGATGAAAAACTTAGTCTAGATCGTGAAAATGTCGAGTGGTCAAAAAACTCTCAAGATCTGGATGATTTATGGCGCAAACGCCTTAAAAACTCTATTTTGAACCTGAGACTTGCCGATAAAGACGATGATGACATCTATGAATTACTGAGCAAACGCTATCACAATCAGTTAAATCGAACGCACTTAGCAAATGAAGATGATGGTTTCCAAGTTTATATGAACTCGGTTACCCATGCTTTTGATCCTCATACTGCTTATTTTTCCCCGCGTAATACTGAAAACTTCAACATCAACATGAGCTTATCCTTACAAGGAATTGGCGCCGTATTACAAACAGAAGACGAACATACCAAAGTTGTTCGCCTAGTACCTGCGGGTCCAGCGGCTAAAGCAGGACAATTGCAAACCGCTGACAAAATAACGGGCGTCGGTCAAGGCGATGAAGACATCGTTGATGTGATTGGCTGGCGTTTAGATGAAGTCGTCGATTTAATTCGTGGCGCAAAAGGCACCACCGTTCGCTTAGAGATCATTCCATCCGAAGCGAACGATTTAAAAACACAGATCATTAACATTGTTCGTGATGAAGTAAAATTAGAAGAGCAGTCAGCACAAAAAGAAATTATCGAAATTCCGAAGGGCAATAAAACACTAAAGATTGGTGTCATCGACATTCCTACTTTCTACATTGACTTCCAAGGCCGTCAAGAAGGTAAGAAAGACTTTAAGAGCACGACTCGCGATGTTGAAAGGCTGGTTAATGAGCTTAAACAAGAAAATGTAGAAGGCATCATTATTGATCTAAGAAATAATGGCGGTGGTTCATTAGACGAAGCACTCAATTTAACGGATCTGTTTATTGACCGTGGTCCTGTTGTTCAAGTACGTTATTCGAATGGTTACGTTCAAGTGTTGCCTGAGCCTAAGAATCAAAAGCCCGGTATCGTTTATGGCGGACCCATTGCCGTATTAACCAACCGTTTAAGCGCGTCGGCTTCAGAAATTTTTGCAGGTGCCATTCAGGATTATGGCCGCGGAATTATTGTGGGTGGACAAACCTTTGGTAAAGGCACCGTTCAGTCTGTATTACCCTTGGAACATGGCCAGCTTAAACTTACGCAAGCTAAGTTCTATCGCGTATCAGGTGATAGTACTCAGCATCAAGGCGTTATCCCAGATATTCTATTCCCTTCTTTGTTCGATAAAGAAAAGATTGGTGAAAGCGCATTAGACGAAGCCCTTGCTTGGGACACTATTCGCCCAGCAGGTTATAAATCGAAACGTGATTTCCAACAATGGTTGCCCGTATTACGAGAGAATCACCAAAATCGAATAGAGACAAATCCAGACTTTATTTATCTCAATAACCAGAAGGATTTGATGACCAAATTGCGTCAGCGCACCGACATTACGTTAAATGAAAAACTGCGTAAGCAAGAGCGTGAAGATAATGAGACGGAGCGATTAGCGATTGAAAATAAACGTCGAAAAGCGAAAGGAATGACGTTATTAAGTGAGCTTAAAAACGACGACGATGTTAGCGATAAAAATAAAAACAATGGTATCAACGAAGACGATTCCAAAGATAATAATATTAAAGAAGGCGATGATAAAAACTTAGCAGACCAAGAAGAACCGGATGCCTTGTTATTTGAAACAGGAAACATATTGACTGATTTGATGAGTTTAAATGAAAAAACGGTTGCTAAGCAGCAATCGCAGCAGTAAATCCGCTACTTTTTTATCGTATAGCCATAAAAAATGCCGCTCTCTTATTTTAAGAAGCGGCATTTTTTATGCGTTAATCTAAAGCCTTATCTAAAAAATAGACTCACCGATTATTGAATCGTTTGAAATATTAAATTCCTAAGCTTTCTTTTACTTTTTCCTGATTCATCATGTGCTGCCAGAACTTATCAATGCTTTGGTTAATCCATGTTTGATTATATCCCGATCGTGGAGCTGCAATAACACTTCGTCCTTCATTTAAGGTAAAAGGCTGTGAGAACTTAAGCGCTTCATTATCAATTGATAGTCGCATCGTCATGGATAGCTCACACTCATTAACCCACATACCTTCGTTGCATTGATAATCAAACTGCTCAATCGCCAGATCAACTTTTAACGGCTCAACAGCACTATCACCACCAAACCCTAATTGCTGCAAACTGTTTTGCATTTTTTCCTGCAAGGCTTTCTGCAAGTTGGGCTTAGATAAAAGAGGAGCCCTGTCTGGTTGAGATCCTCCACGAGATCCTAGCTGCTCAGTCTCATCTCTTAAATCCCTTACTCTGACTAATGCACTGCGCCCTACTTGAGTTGAATTAGTTTCTAATGGACTATTGGTATGTAAATTAATTATTTGCGGTGACAAAGCGCAGCCAGTGATCAACAACATTGTAGCGGTTAAGCTGCTGGCTAATAAGGGTAATTTTATGCATTTAAGCATGGGCTAAATCCTGTTCTGAACGTTTAAAAGTGAGTATTTGCGCATCAAGCTCGCACAACTGTTTAACACTGTTTATTTTATTTTTAACAATATAGGCGGCCATTAAGCCCCGCACTTTTTCGCATAAAAAATAATAATTTTGTATTGACCCTTTTTTCATCTTTAAATACCTAGGTAATTAACGCCGCGTTTAAGTGCTTGGTATTAACCGCTTTAAAATTACGGCTGAATTAAATCAAGCGGGCGAAGTAAACCATAAAGGTCCGATAAAATACTTAAATGCGACTGCGCATAAAAGAAATTGTTTTCTGTAAACGACTTGGCATTCAAACCGCTATAAACATCACCTTTAAAGGCCAAAACAGCGGCTTTGGCATTCTTTTAGTTAAACGGCAACCACCAATTGAATGTCCCTTTAGGTTTTCCAATAAAAAACGACCCGCGTTGCGAGCCGTTACTGGGTGCTATAAAACTTTAACTCTTTAAGCCTATGTGACTATAAGACCCGATCAATACCAAAGATCTAGTGACTGTTTCTCTCAACTTATCCTTATCAATCACTGGAAGGTTCTATAACTGTAACTGCGCCAGTGCCCTCGCTGCCAGTGATGGTAGAACTGTCATCTAATCCCACCAATTCTCCAACATAGACACTGCCTGTTACATCACCACTGGCATTGCTGTCGGTGATGGTAGATGCGCTTGCTTCCCCCACCAATCCGCCGGTTCTGGTAGAGTTTTTACCCG